>CAZIRA010000063.1:5613-15251 GCA_964541615.1 uncultured Paludibacter sp. | reverse complement strand
TATTGATAATCGTTTTTTCAGTTGGTAAAATTAATAAAAAAAATGCAGATTTTTATATGTGATTTTATTAGTTTGAAATTAATCATCTGACTTTGAATTAAAATTCATATTTTTGTAGTGTATAAAAAAATCATCTATTCTAAATTCTATGTACCGATTAGAAATTTGTGCCAATTCAGTTGCCAGTTGTGAGGAAGCGCAGCGGGGCGGGGCTTACCGGGTGGAGCTTTGTGCCGGCATTCCCGAAGGTGGAACTACTCCTTCGTATGGAGAAATAATGGTGGCTCGCGAGCTTCTCAACATTAAATTGAACGTAATCATCCGGCCTCGTGGAGGTGATTTTCTCTATTCCGACATCGAATTCAAAACGATGCTGAATGACATAGAAATATGCAAAAAAGCGGGTGTTGACGGTGTAGTTTTCGGTTGTCTGACTGCTGACGGCGAAATTGATATGGAGAAAAACAGCGAGTTGATAAAAGCTTCGGAAGGTATGAGCACAACGTTTCATCGCGCATTTGACAGATGCAAAAATCCGATGGAAAGCCTGGAAAGTATCATATCACTTGGTTTCGATAGAATTCTGACCTCCGGCGGAGAATCAAAAGCAGAGCAGGGAGTTGGTTTGTTGAAAGAATTAGTTAAAAAAGCAGACAGTAGAATTATCATCATGCCCGGAAGCGGAATTAATGAGGAAAATATCCAAGAAATAGCTCGTAAAACGGGTGCAAAGGAATTTCATTTGTCCGCCAGATTGCCTGTTGAGAGTGGCATGAAATTTAGAAACTCCGGCTTTTCAATGGGTGGAGAGAGTATTTCTATTGATGAGTATAAGATGTTGATAACAAGTGCTGAACGTGTTAGAAAAACATTGAATAATCTGATGGATTAAAAGATAACCTATCGCTGATATGTGCTTCGAACAAAATTATTTCGTAGAAAATGAATTAATTTCAAAGCAAAATAGCCAATAATATGAAAAAACTATTTTTTATCTCATTGATTTTAGCTGCAATTTTGGTTTCAGGTTGTACAGATGCTAAAAAGAAACTTCCCCGCGTTGCAATTGCCGGAATAGCCATTGAAAGCAGCACTTTTTCTCCGGCTGTTACGGATGAATCAGGATTTCCGCTTCGAATAGGCGACAGCATTTTCTCGTATTACAACTTCTTTTCACCTGATTCAGGAGTGCTTGAAAGGGCAGAGTGGGTGCCTACACTACGTACACACGCCATGCCGGGAGGAATTGTGAAACGAGAAGTTTATGAAAAATTAGTCAATCAGACACTGGAAATGCTGAAAAAGTCACTTCCGATCGACGGTTTGTTTTTCGATATTCACGGGGCAATGAGTGTGCAGGGATTGGACGATCCGGAAGGTGATTTTATAGTCCGGATTCGTGAAGTGATTGGAAACGATGTTCTTATTTCTACTTCCATGGACCTGCACGGCAGTGTATCAAAACGACTTGCTCAAAACACAGATTTGATCACTTGTTACCGTCTGGCTCCACATGAAGATGCGATGATTTCTAAAAAACGCGCTTTGATCAATCTACTTGACCGGCTTGAAAACGGAAAAGGCAAACCGGCGTATAAGGCCTGGATTCCGGTTCCGATTCTTCTTCCCGGCGAAAAAACAAGCACACGAGTCGAACCTGCAAAAAGCCTTTATGAACTTATCCCGACTGTGATTGATGGCGAAAAAGTGATCGATGCGTCCATCTGGATGTCATATCCATGGGCTGATGAACCGCGTAACCACGCCGTTGTAATGGCATATGGTGATGACAAAGAAGCTGTGGAAAAAGCTGCTGAAAAATTAGCAGAAAGCTTCTGGAATGTGCGTGACAAGTTTGAATTTGTTGCTCCCACGGATTATCTGCCTGCCTGCATAAATTTGGCCTTGAAAAGCCGGGAAAACCCTTTCATAATCAGTGATATGGGTGATAACCCAACTGCCGGTGGGGCAGGAGATGTAACCTGGACATTGACAGAATTGCTGAAAAGACCTGAGTTTAGATCTGAAAATGGAAAATCGGTGATTTATGCTTCCATTCCTGATTCGTCATTTGTAAGAAAAGCATTGGAAATCGGAGTTGGGAATAAAATTGAGGCTACTGCCGGAGCTCGTGTTGATAATCGTTTTGCACCGCCTGTAAAGCTTTCCGGAATTATTACAGCCATTGAAAATGATGACACTGGAAACACAATTGTAGTGGTTAAGACCGGAAGCATTTCAGTGATTGTCACTAAAAACCGGAAAGCTTACCACTATGAGCGATATTTCACCGAAGTTGGATTGAATCCGCGTGAAACAGCTATTTTAGTGGTAAAAATCGGCTATCTGGTGCCTGAATTATTCGAAATGCACAAAGGTTGGATAATGGCTTTAACGCCCGGTGGTGTGGATCAGGACTTGACAAGGCTTCCCTACAAAAGAATTCAGCGACCGATGTATCCTCTTGATAAAGATATGGAAACACCGGATTTGAAAGCCGATTTAATCCCGTTGGCGGATGAAATATAAAAGAAATTTTTGAAAACTTTAAAAGCTTGTAAATTCTCCAATGTTGGTGCTGATGGAAAACTGGTAGGAATTATTTCCTGCCTGAAACTGCGTTGTGCCGAATCCAACGTGAAATTTATACAGTTTCACGCCGGCTCCAAACGAAAATCCGGCTAAACTCTTAAATCCTTCCATGGTCATTTCACGGTTTCTGCGGTGATTATAGCCTGCTGCAACGTAGAAATTTTGTGAAGGAACAAACTCAACTCCGAAAACCAGGTGCCTGAAAGCCATATCGAAAAATCCGACTTCTTTTTTGGTTATTGTGCCGTCTAAGTTGGTTTGATTTATATTTGTACTTTGGTAAGATGCTACGTCCCAACGATGTATGTTGTTGGCTGTGATTGAAATACGAAGAGGTGCATACTCAAATTTCTTAGTCATTCCAAGCTGTATGTCAAATGGAAGCGGTTCGCGGTGTTGTCCGTCAATATCTGAATAGTAACCTTTCAGCTGGACTCCGGCATTCTTAATTACTAATCCGGCACTGAACAGTTCTGTGCTGTAATTCACACCCAAATCCATAGCCATCCCGAAGCTTGAATACCTTTCATAAGCTGACATAATTGGTTTTAGCGTGGCTCCTGCAGTGAAAAAATCATTGAGCGGTCGGGCGTAATTAATGTAAAGCGCAATGTCTTTTGCTGTAAAATCATCAGTAGGAAGACCAAATTCGTCATATCCCGAAAATTTTCCAAAATCTACGTACTGAACTCCGAATGAAAAAAAATTGACCTCATCAAAATTATGTCCGTATATTGCACTTCCGAACTTGATGTCTGACAGATAATTGGCCATATTCAAACCAATTACACCGTGAGTCTCTTCCGTCAAAAGCGCCGGATTCATCAAAGCAAAATTCACATCGTTATCTCGCAAAGAAACATTGTGACCACCCACAGCGGCCGCGCGGGCAGAAACAGGAAGCTCCAAAAAACGATAAACGCCTCTTCCGGCTTGCGGAAAGGCTGAGATAAGATTGAAAAATAAGAAAGTATAAAGGATGATATTTTTTTTGAACATACTTTGCGGAGTCGGAGTAGATTAAATTATCGTAAATATCAAACGAAAAAATCGTTCTGTAATTGTATTTTGGTACAAAAATAACACCTTTTTGCTTTCAGTGGAAACCATTATCGCTAAAAAACGAAAAAATATCGTAATTTTGTAGTTAAATAATTTTTGAATTAAATGACAGACAGACACAATATAAAAACAGAAATATATCAGGAAACAGCTGTATTAATAGGTTTAATCACACCGAATCAGCCCGAAGATCGTGCAATAGAATACCTGGATGAACTGGCTTTTTTGGCTGAAACTGCCGGTGCTGAACCGGTGAAAATGTTTTTCCAGCGGTTGGATTATCCGCATCCGAACACATTTGTTGGACCTGGAAAACTTCAGGAAATAAAAGCATATGTTGATGAAAATGAGATTGGTATAGTTATTTTTGACGATGAACTTTCTCCACGTCAGGTACGAAATATCGAAAAAGAAATGGTAGATCAAAGCCCAAATGCCACTGATCAGGTGAGGGTTTTGGATAGAACCAATCTTATTCTGGATATTTTTGCAAAGCGTGCTCAAACAGCTAATGCAAAAGCACAAGTGGAATTAGCTCAATATCAGTACATTCTCCCACGACTTACCCGAATGTGGACCCACCTGGAGCGTCAGCGAGGAGGTGCAATTGGCCGCTACGGACCGGGTGAAACTCAGCTTGAAACCGACCGGAGAATTATTCTTAGAAAGATTTCGCTTTTGAAGGAAGATTTGTTGAAAATTGACCGACAGATGGCTACACAGCGCAAGAATCGTGGAAAAATGGTTCGCGTTTCGTTGGTTGGATATACTAACGTAGGTAAATCTACTATCATGAATCTGCTAAGCAAATCGGAGGTTTTTGCTGAAAACAAACTTTTTGCAACGCTGGATACTACCGTTCGTAAAGTTATAATCGACAATTTGCCTTTTTTGCTGTCGGATACGGTCGGATTTATCCGTAAATTGCCTCACAATCTGATTGAATCGTTCAAATCAACGCTGGATGAGGTTCGTGAAGCTGATTTACTGCTTCATATCGTGGATATATCGCATCCAAATTTTGAGGAACAGATGGAGGTCGTTAATCAGACGCTTCGGGAAATCAATCACGATGATAAGCCAATGATTTTGATTTTCAATAAAATAGATGCATTTTCATACACACCGAAAGATGAAGATGATCTTTCGCCGATGAAACGCGAAAATTTCAGCCTGGATGAACTGAAAAATACATGGATGGCAAAACTTCACGATAACTGTTTATTTATTTCGGCCAAAGACAAAACCAATGTGGATGAGATGCGGGAAATGCTTTACGAACGCGTAAAAACCATTCACATAGAACGTTATCCATACAATGATTTTTTATTCGAAAGATTTGACGATATTTCTGAATAGATTTTTTTCCAAAATAAAAAATCAGATTTCTGAATTCACATGTATCATTCAATTTAATTTAGTTCCTATCTTTCACAAGATTATTTCACAAATAAATGAAGCCATACAGATCCCTCACTGAGAAAGAAATAGCCACGATGGTGGTGTACGGATGTTCCGCCGAAGATTGGAAAAATGTAACTGTTGCCGAAAATTTTAATCCCCAATTTGTATCCAATGTAAGTTTTTCAGGTGTAGTGAAGCTTGGCTCATTCGAGAAAGTTTTTGAAATGGCTGGCGGATTCAAAAAACACAGTGGTATTTATAATTGCTGTATACATAATTGCATCATCGGCAACAACGTTTTTATTGATAAAGTACATAATTACATTGCAAATTATGAGATTTGCGATGAAGCATTCATTGAAAATACAAACATTATTTTTGTTGATGGAAAAACTTCGTTTGGAAATGGCCTGAAAGTGCCTGTTATGAATGAAACCGGAGGTCGTGAAATTCCCATTTTCAATGAATTGTCTGCTCCTCTGGCCTATATTCTTACTTTTTATCGCCACCGCCCGGAAATGATTGCCAATATCCAGAAAATGATTGAAGACTATGCCGAAAGTGTGAGTTCTACCATGGGCAGGATAGGCGAGAAGGTTCAGATTGTGAATTGTGGGCGGATTAAGAACGTTTGGATTGGAGATTTTTCTTCCATTAAAGGTGCGTCAAACCTCAAAAATGGAACTATCAACAGCAACGAAAAAGCTCCTGTGAGAATTGGATCCGGAGTGAAATGCAAGAATTTTATTATTAGCTCGGGTGTTCAAATTACTGATTCTACGCTTATTTCTACCTGTTTTGTTGGACAGGGATGCATCATGGACAAGCATTATTCGGCACTGGATTCTGTGTTTTTCTCCAACTGCCAAGGGATGCACGGTGAAGCAACGGCAATTTTTGCAGGACCTTACACGGTTTCACACCACAAATCCAGTCTTTTGATTGCCGGAATGTACTCATTCCTCAATGCAGGCAGTGGTTCAAACCAGAGCAATCACATGTATAAACTTGGACCAATCCATCAGGGAGTGGTAGAGCGTGGTTCAAAAACTACGAGTGATTCCTATATCCTTTGGCCTGCAAAAATTGGCGCATTTACACTGGTTATGGGACGTCATACCTCACATTCCGATACAACAGACCTGCCGTTTTCTTATTTGATTGAAAATGCCACTGAAAGTATTCTCGTGCCGGCCATCAATCTTCGTAGCGTCGGGACAGTGCGTGATGCACAGAAATGGCCGAAGCGTGACAACCGAACCGACGATGTAAAGCTTGATCCGATCAATTTTAACTTGTTGAGTCCTTACACCATTCATAAAATGTACAAAGGTGTCGAAACGTTGGAAAATTTGAAGAAAATTTCAGGAGAAACATCTGAAATCTATTCGTATCAAAATTGCAAAATTAAAAATTCATCGCTCAATAAAGCGCTTGAATTGTATAAAATCGGAATTTATAAGTTTTTAGGCAACTCGTTGATCAGTAAAATTGAGAAAGAAAAACCAGCTGATTTTTCGGAATTGCAGCAAAAATTGGTGAATAATACAAACAAAGGACTGGGCGACTGGATTGATTTGGCAGGGCTTATTGCTCCCAAAAATGAAGTTTACACAATGCTCGACGAAATAGAAAATAACGAGCTGAATCTGAAACAAATTTTAGAGAAATGCTGGGAATTTCACAACGAATACTACAACTACGAATGGACCTGGGCACAGCAAAAACTTGAAGAATACTGGCAAAAACCTATAAATGAGGTAAACAAAGAGGAAATCATCGATTTCATTGAACGTTGGAAGTCCTCGGTGGTTAAGCTTGACCAGTTGCTTTATGAAGATGCCAAAAAAGAGTTTGATTTGACTTCGATGACCGGATTTGGAGTGGATGGAGATGATGAACAAAAGAAGAAAGATTTTGTTAATGTACGTGGAAGCTTTGAGAAAAATCCATTTGTGCGGGAAGTCCTGAATCACATCGAAAAGAAAACTGCTTTAGGAAAAAGCACCATTGAATTTGTCGAAAAACTTTCTTAACTTTATGAGCGAAGAAAAAACAAATTACAAATTACATTATGAATAATTTTAATTTTTACAGTCCCACTTTTTTTGAGTTTGGGAAAGATACCGAGACGAAAACAGGAAAACTGGTTGCTCGTTTTGGTGGAAAGAAAGTTTTGGTACACTATGGCAGTGGAAGTGTGGTAAGAAGCGGTTTACTGGCACGGGTAACAAAATCGTTGGAAGAGGCAGGTATTCAATACGTTGAATTGGGTGGAGTAGTTCCAAATCCACGCAGCGGACTTGTTTACGAAGGCATAGATCTTTGCAGGAAAGAAGGTGTGGATTTTATTTTGGCAGTTGGTGGTGGAAGTGCTATTGATTCGGCCAAAGCGATAGCTATCGGCGTGCCTTACGAAGGTGATTTCTGGGATTTTTACCAAGGAAGACCGATTAAAGAAGCATTGCCTGTTGCTACGATTTTAACGCTTGCAGCTGCTGGTAGTGAAGCTTCAAACTCATCAGTAATTACACATGAAAATGGGAACATGAAGCGGGGAACCGGAAGCAATTTAATCCGACCGGTATTTTCAATTCTCAATCCGGAATTGACCACTACATTGCCTCCGTATCAAACTTCCTGCGGTGCTACAGACATGTTTGCGCACGTCTTGGAACGTTATTTCACCAACACGAAAGATGTTGAAATTACCGACAGAATCTGTGAAGCGATTATGCTTACCATCATCAATGAAACTCCCAAAGCGCTTGCAGATCCAACCGATTATCAAGCCAGAGCCAATATCATGTGGGCGGGAATGGTTGCACACAACGATATCTGCGGTGTAGGCCGCGAACAGGATTGGGCTACGCACACATTGGAACACGAACTTTCCGCACTATACGATGTAGCTCACGGTGCTGGTCTGGCAGTCATGTTTCCGGCCTGGATGAAGTATAACATGAAACAAGATGTGAATCGTTTTGCTCAGTTTGCTGTTCGTGTTTTCGGATGTGAAATGGATTTTCAAAATCCTGAACGTACCGCAAAAGAGGGTATTACTAAATTTGAACAATTCCTGCTTTCCATCGGTATGCCGATCCGTTTCAAAGAACTTGGAGCCAAAGCAGAAGACATCCCGACTCTGATTGAAATGCTGAAAATGAACGACAGAGCAATTGGAAACTTTGTAAAACTTTCCAGAGAAGATGTGGAAGCCATTTATAAATTAGCCGCCGATGTAAAATAGATTTAAGTATTAGAAAATCAAAAGTATAATCCAACAGTGCCAGAGTTTGAAACTCTGGCACTGTTTGTTTGCTTTGGCTGTTTTTACTTTTATAAGCAATCTTTATAGATTATAGATATTTGTGCTAAAACTTTTTCAAAACTGGTTTGTTAGATTGATTAGAGTTTAAACAAAAAAATAATTATATAAAAATATGAAACAATTTAACGTAGGGGTTGTAGTTGGCAGCCTGAGAAAAGAATCATTTAACCGCAAAGCAGCTAAAGCTTTGATCGAAAATGCACCAAGCAATTTGAGTTTTGAATTCCTTGAAATTGGAAATTTGGAACTTTACACAGAAGATTATGATGCTGCTGCACCACAATCTTACGTAGATTTCAGAAACAAAGTGAAAAACAAAGATGCAATTCTGTTTGTAACTCCTGAATATAATCGTTCAGTTCCGGGCGTGCTTAAAAATGCAATCGACATCGCTTCACGTCCCTGGGGACAAAGTGTATGGAATGAAAAGCCGGCAGCAATTGTAAGTGTAACAATCGGCGGTTTTGGTGCTTTCGGAGCTAACCACCACCTGCGTCAATCACTGGCTTTCTTGAACATGCCGGTGCTTGCTCAGCCAGAAGCTTACATCAGCAACGCAATGAGTCTTTTTGATGAATCAGGAAAATTGACAAATGACAGCACAAAAGAGTTCTTCACCAGCTTTATGGGTGCTTTTGCTGCGTTTATTGAGAAAAATGCTTAATCATTTCTGATTTTCGTATTTCATACAAAATAACTACTTTTGACTTCCTGTTTCGAATGAAGCAGGAAGTTTTGTTTTTTATACAACTCTGCCAGAGTTCAAAACTTTGGCAGAGTTAGGAGTAAAACTCATTCAAATATAAATTATGTCCTCAAAACCGCTATCACTTTCATCGGAATATATCAATCTTGAAATCAATCTCCCGGCGTCTAAAAGCATCAGCAATAGAGCGTTGATTTTGAATGCATTGTCGTACAGTGCATACGACATCGAAAATCTTTCTGATTCTGACGACACACGTGTGATGGAAGCTGCATTTGACAGCAACAGCACACACTTTGATGTGGGTGCGGCAGGAACTTCCATGCGTTTCCTGACCGCTTTTTTGGCAAAAACAGTGGGAGAGTGGACCATTACCGGAAGTGAAAGGATGAAAAACAGGCCAATCAAATTGCTTGTGGATGCGTTGAATTCGCTGGGTGGAAAAATTGAATATATGGAGAAAGAAGGATTTCCGCCTTTGAGAATTTTCGGAAGTGCGCTGATGGGAGGCGAGATAAATCTGGATGGAGGAATCAGCAGCCA
>CAZIRA010000063.1:0-5513 GCA_964541615.1 uncultured Paludibacter sp. | reverse complement strand
ATGGCATTTGCTCCGGCTGCGCTATTAAAACCGATTGAAATTCTGCATCCGGAAGTGGTCAGCAAGTCGTATCCGGGATTTTGGGAAGATATAGGTTTATTGAATAGAATTGAATAAACGAGGTTCAAAGATTGATTTACAGAATCAGCAGACTCACCGCCATTACCGCCATGCCAACAATAAATCCGTAAATGGAGTAGTGGTGCTCTCCGTATTTTTCTGCGCCAGGTAAAAGTTCATCAACGGAAATATAAACCATAATTCCGGCAACTCCAGCCATGATTAATCCCAGTACAAACGAATTTAAAAACGGACTGAGAATCAAGAATCCTACCAAACCGCCGATCGGTTCAGCCATACCAGAGGAAAGTGAAAGCCAGAAAGCTTTTTTGCGGCTGCCGGTAGAATAGTAAATTGGAATTGAAACAGCGATTCCTTCCGGAATATTGTGAATAGCGATGGCTACAGCAATTGGGATAGCCAGTTCAGGAGATACCATTGCAGAAGCAAAAGTGGCGATACCTTCCGGAAAATTGTGGATGGCAATTGCCAAAGCAGTCATAATTCCCATCCTTTTAAGCGCAGAAGAAAGGCTCTTCTGCATATCTTCCACTTTGTGGAGCTCGTGCGGATTATCGGCATCAGGGATAAGCATATCAATAATAAATATCAATGCAATCCCGGCAAAAAATGCGATGGTAGTATAGAGCGCAGCCTGCTCAGGCATTGATTCAGACATCAATTCGATAGCCTGAGGAAATAGCTCAACAAATGAAACATAAATCATCACGCCTGCAGACAATCCCAGCGCAAACGAAAGAAATTTTGTGTTGGTTTTTTTGGTAAATACAGCCAATGCACTCCCCACACCGGTACTTAATCCAGCGAAAAGTGTTATCAAAAAAGCAAAAAGAAGATTTCCGTTTTCCATACAAATCTCGAATTCGTGTTAAATCGTTTTTTTGGGAGTCGTTGCCTGAAATTCTTTCAAATAAAAAGGCTCAAAATAGGCTGTATCAGCAAATTCGTCATCTGCAAATTTCTGTTCAGCTTGATAAATCATATTTTTTGCCAGTGGTTCAACGCCGGAAATAAACTGTGCATTCGGATGGGTAATCACAGATTTACATTTGACTGCTCCATTTCCAAAAAAATATATTTTTTTGGATTCTAAAATTTCCAGGAATGAATTTTCGTTGATAATCTCAGCTGAAACCTGTTTTTTTTCCTCCAAATCCGAACTGTACAAAGCCGTATAAACTTCCATCCGGCGGGCATCAATCATCGGGCAGAGAATGGCATCTTTTTCAATTGTAGATTTTGATAAAGCATCTTCACAGATTACCTGAAGTGTATGGACAGCTATCAGAGGAATTCCAAATCCAAAACAAAGTCCTTTGGCTGTGGAAACACCTATTCTGAGGCCGGTGTATGAGCCGGGGCCACCGCTTACAGCAATTGCATCCGGTCTTAAGTTGAGTTCTTTTATTTTTTCCAATGCCTGCTGCACGAATGGGCTAAGCATGGCGGCATGATTAAGCCCTTCGTTGTTTGAAATATCAAATACAACCGCTCCTCTGTGGCTTACAGCAACAGAACAGACATTTGTAGAGGTTTCTATATGAATTATAGTCAAAGTAAAAGTGTAAGATTGTGATTAGTAATTTTTATTTGATTTTGGTTGGTCTGTAATTATTTCTTTCTTCCTTCCTGTGACCTGAAAAAACCAACCCAGATTTACAGATGCATTCAGGTAGTTGGAAGTGCTGAAAAAATCACTTTTGGTATTTGGAAAAACATCTGCAAGTCCGTAGTAAGCCCTGAGTTCCCACTGAAAAACGCCCATTTTCTTTGTGTGCAAATTGTATCCAAAACCTGCAGCAATACCGTAATCAAGCTTTTTATCAGCAAAGAGAACACGTTGGTCAGCTTCCGGATTTGAACCGTCGTCAAAAAGCACTTTTTCCTCAAACATATAACTTAGTTTTGGACCAAGATTGAAAATAAACCGGTGAGTGTCTCCCAGATAGTAGTGAGTCAAAAAAGGCAGCTCAACGTAATTGAACTGACGGGAATAAACGCCGCCTTCTTCTGTAAAACCGCGTTGTGAATAGTTGATTTCCACTTGGAGTCCAAAGTGCTCCTCAGTGATGTAACGAAATGCCAATCCACCCGTGTAACCAAGCTGGTAAGTTTGTAAAACTTTCGGTGAAAAAAGCATCATTGAACCGTTAACACCAAAGGTGGGACCGATATAAAACTCAGCAGGATCAAGTAAAATAGTTTGTGAGGCAGTATTTTTTGGAAAAAACGCGGCCAACAAAACGGAGAATATGAGTAGTATTTTTTTATTTCGAAACAGCTTCATCTTCAATCAAATACAATTGTTGATTAACAAATCCGCCATTTCTGTCGGAACGTTTGAATTCAAAATTCGACTGTACGCCTCTGTTGTAGCTCAGCGATTGCGTAGAATTATTGAAAGTGAAACCATCCCGTTTCATCAATGAAAGGAAATAAGATGTTATGTCGTAGCCAAGCAGGTCATATCGGGGATTGATGATTGGCAGTTTGCTTCCGTAATATTTTTGGAATTCTTGCTCATAAAACTGCGTTCCAAGTTTATTTCCTGCGAATGGAGATACATAGTACATTTGCGGTTTTTTTCCGCTCTGGTTTCTCCAGGCATATTGACCCAATACACCTACATCAAAACGATTTGCTGCGTCGTGAAGATTTACCAGATAACCATGAATAGTTTTATAATCGTCTGTGTCAAAGATTATTATGTTTTTTCTGTCTGATGCAAAATTTGCGTTCATGCTTCTTACGAAATCAGCACTTTTTATCGATGTATAAGCAATGCGCTGGCGGTCGAGGCGTTGTTTCAGAAAACCGAAAAACTCCATTCCGTCGTCGCTCCAGAGTGTATTGCCGGTTTCCACAAATACGATATGTGTGTTTTTGAAATTGTTTTTCAGCAGATTCACAATAAATTCGTTCTGAGTTTCCTGGTTTGGGTTAAATTGGAATAAATACGGATTATCCTGAACATGAGCCACTTTAGAACTGAATGGAATCACGGTATTTATCTGGCGTCTTTTAGCAAAGTCAGCTAAAATTGGAATCTGAGAAGTATAGGCCGGACCGATTATCAAGTCCATTTCCTGCATTTCGGGTTTATTAATTACTTCGTAAAGCTTTGTTTCCGTTTTTTCAGTATCGAATGAATACACTTCGAAATTCATGTCACCGTTTTTGGCATTATTTATAGCCAGCAGCGATCCCATGTAAAATTCGATAAACTTCTCTGCAGTAGCATCTTTTTGGTCATTTGCCATAAAAGGAAGCAGGTAAGCTATTTTATACGTTGTTTTTGGCTCGCGTGGTTTTGGTGCCGGAGCAGGTGCTGGAGTCGGATTAGACGCAACTGTTGTGCCGGGACGAGTAGCTGCGCCGCCGGAAATAGCCGCTTGAATTTCAGCTGCATTGGCACTGGTGATAGGAATTCTCAACACAGAACCTGATTTCAGCCCAGATGCCGTTTCAGGATTCAATCTTTTCAGTTCATCTACAGTGATGTTGTATTTTCGGCTGATAGAATATAAAGTTTCGCTCTGAACCACATTGTGATTGATGTACGCAGCATTTGAGCTGGCATTTGAATTTGTTTCTTGGGTTTGAGAAACAGGTGTCTGCTTTGGAGCTCGAGCAGAAACCGCAGAAGCAGGTCTTGTGGAGTTCGATTCTTTCAACACGGGAATACGCAGTACATCGCCCGGCTGCAAGCCACGATCACGGATAGCAGGATTGGATTGTATAATCAGATCCTGAGAAACTTGAAACTTTCTGCTGATTGCAAAAAGCGTCTGACGGCGCTCTACGGTATGAAGTACGTATTCTACTTCATCGGAAATTTGTGGTAGCGCAACGGTACTTTTTTCGTCTTTTTTCGGAATTAAAATATCCTGACCTGCTTTCAGTCCGTCGTGAATTTGTGGATTAGCGTTGTTAATATCGGCCTGAGTAACGCCGAAACGACGGCTGATTGAGTACAAACCTTCACCGGCTTCGACTGTATAAATATAATATTCTACCCCATCAATTACCTTGACGGGATAGGTGGGTTGCTGAGCATTTATTATTGTGGAAAAGCTGATTAAAGCAACCAATAGTAAATAAACTATTTTATTCTTCATAATTAGTGATGTTTTTACCCGGATTTCATAGCAATAATAGTGCAAATGTACTAAAAATAATAGATTGAAGTGATAATCTCTACAATAAATAGGGCTTTTTTTTGTTTATAAAAGTAAAAAATCAAATTTTATTCCATCAAATCTCCAGCTTCAATGAAACGACTTTTCTCAATTCTGATAGTTTGTACTTTTTTCTTCAGCGGATACAGTCAGCTGTCTGTGAAGGGAAATTATATCAAAATATCTGAAACTGAAGGTGTCAGTTTGGTGATTTTATATTCGCAAATTGACAATTCC
Organism: uncultured Paludibacter sp.; assembly: GCA_964541615.1. GTDB lineage: Bacteria > Bacteroidota > Bacteroidia > Bacteroidales > Paludibacteraceae > UPXZ01. Next base: position 1,017 of record CAZIRA010000063.1, on the reverse strand, counting down.
TCAGAAATTCATTTCAAAAGTCCCAATCCGAGCGTGATTGTCCGCTGGTTTACTTTTTCCAACGGAATTAAAAAGGAAATTTTTAATTTCTCAAGACTTTCTTCGTTGGAAACATACATTGATCCGAAAAACGAAACTGGATACATTGTGAGTGCTGATGGAAAAGAAACAACGATATGGGTGTTGGATAAAAGTATTTCGTCAAATGGGAATGAATTATTTTTTGAAAACACGGCCGGGAAGCGATTTCCTGTAAATTTGAATAAAGAAAACCCTGAAAATTGGCAGAACTCTACTTCTTCGTCAAATAAAATTTCAGATGAATTTAGCGAAGAAAATGAGGATGAAATCAGCTGTAAAATTACGACTGAAACAAGCGTGCGTGATGCAAAAAACGAAAACCAGCGTCCTGAAGCTAAAACGTTAGAAGGATCCGCACCGTTGGAAATACAATTTTTCAGCAATCCGGAAGGCAATGTGACAAATTACCTCTGGAATATATACAAGGATGGTTCGTTGATTATTTCACGTACCGAAAAAGACCACAGTTACACTTTTACCGAAACCGGAAAATACAAAATTACCCTTCGGGTAAGCAACAGTGCGGTATCGGCAACGGATTCAACTGAAGTTTCAATTTCGGAATCAAAGATTGCCGCGCCACGCATTTTCACACCTAACGGCGACGGATTCAATGATGAATTCAGAATCGCATACACTTCCATTGTAGAATTTCAAGGAACCATTCTAAACCGATGGGGCAGGGTGCTTTTTACCTGGAATAACCCACAAATAGGCTGGGATGGCAATATAAACGGAAAACCGGCGCCCGAAGGCACCTATTTTTATTTGATAAAAGCCAGAGGCTCGGATAGAATCCCATATCAGCTGAAAGGACATATTAACTTACTGAGATAAAATGTTCTCATGATTAAAAAAGGGCAATGCATTAATGCGTCGCCCTTTTTTTTGGAAATTGGATTTTTCAATTAATGATTAACCTCTGCAACATCTTCT
>CAZIRA010000062.1:9319-15878 GCA_964541615.1 uncultured Paludibacter sp. | reverse complement strand
TAATCACTCCTCTTCGCTTTCCTCGCCAGCGCATAAAACACTTCGTCCATTGATTGGGCGTTGTGTTCGGCTTTCAAGTTTTTTGGTGTGTCAAGTGCTTCGATGCGACCGTCCACCATCAGCGAAATGCGGTTGCAGTACTCCGCCTCGTCCATATAGTGCGTGGTTACAAACACGGTAATTCCCCGTTCAGAAGCATCGTAAATCAAATCCCAAAACTGCCTGCGGGTTACGGGATCCACTCCGCTCGTGGGTTCGTCCAGAAAAACAATCTGCGGTTCGTGAAAAATGGCGGTGGAAAAAGCCAGTTTCTGCTTCCAGCCCAAAGGCAATGATTTCACCAGTTTATCCCGCACTTCCACAAAATCCAGCGTTTCCAGCAAGGTTATCATCCGCGGTCTAATTTCATCCATTTTCAGTCCGTACACACCACCGAAAAACTCGATATTTTCCCGCACCGTCATATTTTCGTACAACGAAAATTTCTGGCTCATGTATCCAATGTTTTTCTTAATATCTTCCTGTTGCTTATAAACGTCAAATCCGGCTACCGAAGCCTTTCCGGAAGTGGGATACGACAGGCCGCAAAGTATCCGCATAGCAGTGGTTTTTCCGGCTCCGTTGGCACCCAGAAAACCGAAAATTTCACCTTCTTTGACTTCGAACGTGATGGCATCGACAGCGGTAAAATTTCCGAACTTTTTGGTAAGTTTTTCAGCAGTAATGGAATACATAAATGCTTGTTTTTTTAGAAAAAAAACGGTTAATTTCGTGACCTTAAAACCCTGTTTTCCTGTCTGGTTTTACTGAAAATAATCGTGTTATTCTTTGGTTTTTTTACTGGTTTTTTGCGCTGTTTTATATTGAAAAATTCCTGATACTTAAATCGATAAAACAGTCCTCGATTGAAGCTTTTATCCGGTTTGTTGTGATGTTTTTTAGCCCTTTTTTTTTCAGAAAATCGCTCAGTTCAACTTCGTTACCATCTGTTACCAGATGAACGAATTCGCCAAAGGCATAGCTGTTGAGGCGATTCGGATACTGTTCGAGCACTTTCAGCAATTTGTATGTATCGTCGGCGCTCACGGCATACAATGGTTTATCAAATGCATCAACTATGGATTGTGGCGTGTCTGTTTTCATGATTTCTCCTTGCTGAATTAGCGCTATACGGTCGCACAGCACGGCTTCATCCATGTAAGGTGTTGATACCAAAATGCAGATATTTTCTTCTTTCAGTTTACGGAGCATTTCCCACAATTCCTTGCGCGAAACGGGGTCAATTCCTGTTGTCGGCTCATCGAGAAAAAGCACTTTTGGTTTGTGAATTAACGCGCAACAAAGGGCAAGTTTCTGCTTCATTCCGCCCGAAAGTTGTCCTGCTTTTCGCTTTTTAAATGGTTCAATCTGCACATAAATATCGCGGATGAGGTGATAGTTTGCTTCAATGGTCGTACCAAAAAGCCTGGCATAGAAATTCAGATTCTCTGCTACGCTTAAATCCGGATAAAGTGAAAACCTGCCGGGCATATAGCCAATATAATTTCTGATTTTACGGTAATCTTTCACTACATCGTAACCGAGAACGCTTGCTTTTCCGCTATCAGGGATAAGCAGCGTGGTCAGTATCCTGAATATGGAAGTTTTACCGGCGCCGTCGGGTCCAATCAAACCAAAAATCTCGCCCTCATCCACCGAAAAATTCACATCATTCAGGGCGCGCACTTTACCGTTTTCGTATGTCTTGGTAAGGTTTGATACGGAGATGTAAAGCCGCCCCACCCCCCGAAGAGGGGATGCTGGTTCGTGCGATTGGGTGTTTGTTTGAAAAAGTGGCATTTATGTTTTCTAATTGTCAGACGAAAATGTTTGACCTCCAATTTAACAATAAAACGAGAAAATAGTGTTCACATTTACTCTTTAATTGCCTCCCCTTTGGGGAGGTTTGGTGGAGCAATCTCACCGTACATCCCAATTTTCAGGTATCCATCATTTTTCACGGCAATTTTTACGGCGTACACCTCGTTGGAGCGTTCGTCGCGCGTTTGTATGGTTTTGGGCGTGAATTCTGCCTTGTTGCTAATCCAGTTTACCGTTCCTTCGTATTCAGCCGGTTTTTCTTTGCCCAGGTCGGTTGTCACCTTCACTTTATGTCCCAGTTTGAGGCTTCCTAATTGTTTGCCGGTAATGTATGCTCTCAACTGGAGCGTCGATAAATCGGCTATTTTGTACAGCGGTCTTCCGATGGCAGTCATTTCGGTGGGTTCGGCGTATTTCACCAGTACGGTGCCTGTCACCGGATTGATAATGCGGCATTTTTCGAGCTGATCCTGCAGCAGCGAAATCTGCACTTCGAGCGGATTAGTTTCTTTGCCTACGCTTGCGGAAGTTTTGTCGAGTGTGGTTTGCTGTGCGCTGAGTTGACGGTTGAGCACTGCAACGGCCGAACGGGCGTCGTCCAGTTGCTTTTGGGTGGCTGCACCGCCTGCGTTCAGGTTTTCCACACGTATCAGTTCGCGGTTGGCGTGCGCGAGTTGCTCTTTCAGAATAGCAGTTTGCGAGCTGATGTCGGGTTTCCGGCTCAGAACTGCTCCTTTCTGGGCTTGTATTTGTCTGATAGTCAGATATATTTGTGTGCTGTCTATCTGTCCCACTTTTTCACCTTCAGTTAATTCCTGGCCTTCCTGGATATTCAGTTCCAGAATACTTCCGTTGGCCTGTGCTGAAACAATCGTTTCTACCGCTTCGAAATATCCGGAAGCAAATGCTTCTGTATCATTCGATCTGCAGGAAATAAGAAGCAGGAGAGATAGAAAGAAAATTGCCCTCCAAGCACTTGAAGGAGAAGTTTTAAAAGAAGGAATTGATTGGATTGGATTCATTTGAAATATTGCGTTAAAATATTATTTCTCTAAATGTTTTGATTTATTATGCAACATGCGGTCTGAAACTAAAGTTTGCCTGGTGCTACACTTCTTAAAGTCCCCCTGGGATATTTAGGGGGCTGGATTTTGTCCTATCCACTTCAAATCATATTCAGCCAGCTGCAACTGCATTTCATGTAGCGCTTTTGATTGTAGGGCCTGATTTTCAGCATTGGCTTCACGGATAAAATCGGAGCTGGTAATCACGCCATTTTCGAGTTGGATTTGTGATGTTTGTTTGATTTTGCTCCGCAAAGCAATTAATTCATTGTCAGTCTGTAACACGCTTCTAAGTTGGGTGATTTTACTGCGTTTCTGAGTTTGTTCTATTTCATTATTCAGGTTAAAAACATCCCTCTCTATATCATACATTTTCTGACGGGTTTCAATATTCCGTCTTTCGCGAATGATGGTGTATAGTCTGGAAATATACCAGTTAAACCTCACTCCTCCAACGTAATAGGGTTCAAATTGAGTGCTGAACATGTTCAGAGCCGGTTTTCCCCAACCACCCTGGAGAAAAAGGGAAATTTCCGGCACATTTTGAGCAGCAAGCTGAAGATTTTGCAGGCTCAGCGTGTTTTTTTGTAAGTCTATGAGTGTAAGTTCAGGGCGTACAATATCAGATTTCAGTAGAATACTGTTTGGTTTTGTCAGTTGAATTTCTTTGCCTAATTTTTTTCCAATTAATTTTCCAAGCACTTCCAATAAAGCTTCTCGACCAAGTTCAATATTTTTTACGTTTTGATTGAGCGTAATTAATTCGGCTTCCAGATTCAGTTGGTTGATCTCCAAACTTACCCCGTTTTTTACCATCACTTTCACTTTTTCAAGTGCGGTGTTCAGGTCGCTTTTCAGAATTTCGGTTTGTTTCAGTTGCTCGTCGGCAAGCAAAATACCAAAATACAGTTGATTGATCTTATCTTTCAGCTTGTAAAGTTCCACTTCTATTTGCTGCTTTTGCACTTCAGCTTCGGCGCGTGTAATCTGTTGCTGCACACCGAGCGAACCCCCTCCGAAAACTGTTTGCGAAACATCCAGATAGACCTTATACTGGTCTTTTTCGGGTGTGGGAATGTTGATTTTGGGGAAACCATCCGGCATTTGCAAGTCAATTTTTGTAACATCGGACTGATAGGAAGCCTGTCCGTTGAGCCTGAACTGCGGAAAATACTGTGCCATTAATGCTTCAATGGTGTTTTTTGTCACCTGATCAATCAGTCCTTGCTGCCTGCTGAGCGGAAAATGATTTCGCGCCAGCTCCTGGCATTCCGTAAGGCTGAGTGATTGCGAATTACCTGAAAAAACAGATAATAAAACAAGGATTAGGATTAAATAGCGTTTCATTCGGTCTTAAATTTTGTAAATAATTCGTATAAGAAATGTGAAAGATATTGCCGTCTGGTATTTAACAAAGCATTGTATTTTTCGTGGCTGAGTCCGAATAAACTTTCAAATGCGCTTCGAACTATAAACGGATAAAATATGAGACTGATAATATCTAAAATTAGCATTATTTCAGATTCTTTGTTTTCAAATCCGAAAGTGGTATCTTGAATTTTTGCTTTTACGTTAAATTTTTCCATGAAAAAATCAGGATTCTGCTGTACTTGACCCATAAGGAACAAAGGCAGTTGAGGATCATTGATTATCAAATCTGAGTATCGGTTGACCATCAGGTCGATTTTTTCTGCAAACGACGTGGATTTGTCATTAAGAATCTCTATCATCAAATTAATAAACTTATCTAATTTTTCCATGATAATCATGTTAAACAAATTCTCCTTGCTTCTATAATAGTAATTCAGCAAAGCGAGGTTGATGTTGGCAGCTTCGGCAATGTCGCGAGTGCGGGTGCCTGAAAATCCTTTTTCCATAAACAGTTTTTCCGCTGCAATTTTGATTTTTTCCTCCGTGGATTTTTTGAGATGAAATTTTTCACTTTTTTTCATTAAAGTTTGTTGTTAAAGTGTTTGTTTCCACAAATATAAAAAATATTTAATCGAATTAAATGATTGATTAAATGATTTTTTTAAAAATAGTGTTTAACTTTTAAAGTTTGAACTTCTGAAAAAAAACAACGCTCTGAAACTCAATTCAGAACGTTAATTGCCGGGTTTTGAAGTACGGACTATTTTCGGAGAAGATTAAAAGCCGTTCCTAGATTTTCTATCATATCTTGAGGCATCAAACTTTCCTGCGACTGCTCACTCAACGCCAAATCACCTGACAATCCATGCAAAAATACGCCAAGCAGTGCACTGTCTTCCGAAGAGTAATTTTGTGCCAACAGTCCGGCAATTATTCCGGTCAGCACGTCACCTGAACCACCCACAGCCATTCCGGGATTTCCGGTAGAATTGAAAAACAATTTGCCGTCAGGTGTTGCGATCAATGTGTTGGCACCTTTCAGCACAATAATAATTCCTAATTCTTGTGCTTTTTTCGATGCCTTTTTCATCCGTTCCAAAGAATCTGCCGAACTTCCAAATAAACGTTCAAATTCTTTTGGATGAGGAGTGAGAATGCTGTTCTCCGGGATAAAATCAAAGAAATTTTGATGTTGAGATATGATATTCAGTGCATCAGCATCAAGTACGCAGGGGTTTTTCAGCGTTTTTAGAAATTCAAAAAGCATTTCGGTTGTTGCTTGGTCCGTTCCCAGTCCAGGCCCGAATGCAAAAGAGTTGTAGTTGTCGAGTGAGTTGAGTTCGTTTACAAAAATAGCTTCGGGAACAGCGGTTTGTAAAATCACGCGATTTTCGTCCACACAGTGAACGCTCACTAAGCCTGCGCCACTCCGCAAAGCCGCTTTTGAAGCTAGAATCGCTGCTCCGGCCATTCCTTTTTTCCCGGCCCAAATGAGCGTATGCCCAAAAGTGCCTTTGTGTGAGAAACGATTGCGGGGCTTCAGTATTTTCTGAATATCTTTTTTGTCTAAATAATAATAATTTGATTCGGTATCAGTGATTGCTTTTGAGTGAAGCGTGATGTCAATGACTTTCCATTTTCCGACAAATGGTTCGTTCTCTGCAAAGAAAAAAGCGATTTTCGGGAATTGGAGGGTATAAGTTATGTCGGCTTTTATAATCATTTCTTCACTCTCGGCACATTTTTCACCATTCAAACCGGAAGGAACATCTATGGAGACAACCGTTTTCGTACTCGAATTTATCCATTCTGCAGCCTTTTTATAAATTCCTTCCAGTGGTCGGGTTAGCCCGGATCCAAAAAGCGCATCAATAATAATGGTTTGAGTGGATAACTCAACCGGAGTGAATTTGTTAACTTGTTCAGTAAAAAAATCAGGAAATTGTTCGGCCAGCCGTTCGCGGTTTTGCTTGCAATCGGAGGAGATGCTTCCGGTATGAAGCAGGATAATCTGAACTTCGTAACCAATCTGAAGCAGCATGCGTCCCAAAGCAAGTCCATCACCACCGTTGTTCCCGGGTCCGGCAAGAATGACAATATCCCTTCCAAAGTTCCAGTCTTTTTTGAATTGTTGCAAAATTCTATCAGCAGCCCGTTCCATCAAAGCGATGGATGAAATAGGTTCCCGCTCGATGGTGAGTTGATCGAGCTGACGGATTTGAGATGTGGTGAATATTTTCATAAAGTACGAATTACACGAATTT
>CAZIRA010000062.1:0-9219 GCA_964541615.1 uncultured Paludibacter sp. | reverse complement strand
AACATCCAAACCCGAAGGGGAGGATTAATATGTATTGTGAGTTTTTTAACTTCGTCATAACCCTCCCTTTGAAAGGGTTGGCTGGGCTTCAATTCCCATTCCAAACAATGCAAAGTCATATTTTATCGGATCCTGCGCATCAAATGTACGTAGAATTCCGGTGATTTCTTCCACCGTTTTCCAGTCGTTTTGTTTTCTTGAAATAAGTCCAAGTGCTCTTCCCACATCGCCTGTGTGAACATCTAAAGGCAGCATCAATGCAGACATCGGCATATTTTTCCAAAGTCCGAAATCCACTTCCTGTTCATCTTTCCTGACCATCCAGCGCAGAAACATATTCAGCCTTTTTGCAGCAGAATTGGTGGTAACATCAGAGAGATGTTTTCTCGACCTGGCTTCGTGAGGCATGTTCAGAAATAAATTTCTGAAATGATGCAGTGCCCCAAAAATTGTTTCATTTTTCTGAAATCCATCCGTAAAAACCTGTTCTAAACCACCGTAATTTTGATAAATATTTTTCAATGAATTTAGGAAAAAACGGCAGTCAATTCCGTTAAAAGTCCGGTGGACAAATCGATTAAATCTCACAAATTCTTTCTCCTCCATTAAAAACTGATACGGTGAATTGTCCATTAAATCCATCAACAGATTTGCATTCTTGATAATGCTTTTCCGCTGTCCCCATGCTATGGAAGCCGATAAAAAACCGGCAATTTCAATGTCCTCTTTTCGGGAAAACCTGTGCGGAATCTGAATTGGATCATTTTCAATAAAATCGACGTGATTGTATAGACCGACCGCTTTGTCCAAAAGTTTCCTGACTTCCTCAAATTGTTTCATCCAAAATTCGGTTTTATGCTATGCGTCATAATTTCTTTTTCCACTCTTTCAGTCCGGAAATGGCCAGAATCAAGAAAACTGAATACTGAAAAGCTACAAAATAATAGCCTTGCACCAAAAAAATCGGAATGGAAATCACATTTCCTAAAAGCCAGAAATGCCAGTTTTCCAGTTTTTTTACAGTCATCAAAATCGTAGCACACATGAAAATGGTGCTATTCAGTGCATCCATCCATGATTTTGAGGAGTTGATGTATTCCAAATCAGCGCGATTGTACCAACGAAGCAAAAACAAAACTGCTGCATAAAAAACGACAGCAAAAAGTATGACAAGCAGATTTTGTCTGGGTGTGTTACGTGTGATTTTTACGACGTGCTCATCGTCGCTTTTACGCGACCAGTTGTACCATCCATACATGTTTGTCATAAAGTAAACTGCGTTGATTCCTGCGTTTGCGTACATTTTACCTACAAAGAAAATGTAGATAAAAATCAGTACGCTGAGAATTCCGAAAGGAAAAACTTTGATGTCTTCTTTACGGGCATACCACACGCTGGCAATTCCAAAAATTACGGCTGTTATTTCTAAATAATTCATGATGATGCTGACTTTTTGCTACAGATTATTCTCCGGTTTCATTACCACTCCTTTGTTTTTTCTTCCGTCCACTTTAACTACAATTGGTTTTTCGAATCTCACATGCCTCAGATAATCAGACTCATACACAGCCGGCTGTGCATTCAGAAACTCGAGATCATACGATCCGTCTTTCTGAAAAGGATTGATGGTAAAATAGGAAACACCAAACGAGGTCAGATTCTGGAAAAAGTGTGTACCCTGGCTCGGATCAATGCGATAGTTAGACAATCCGCTTTCAACGATCACGCGTGCATTACAGATGTGCGACCACTTCACCGGAATTCCCAGCCAGGAATCGCTTGAACCCCATCGGCCCGGCCCAACCAGCACGTAATGCTTGTCTTCTTCCTGCATTTTTTTATTTGCTTTCTCAATGTCATACATTATCAACTGATTTTTTGATGCATTGAAAGCATCCGGTTTCACGTAAATTATGTCAAAAATATCATTCGTAATGCCGTGACCGAGAGCACTGTCGCACGAAATAATCGTGTTTTCATCCGGTATGGCGCCAATATCTTCGTTGATCATCTCCTTGCTGTCCACAATCGGGCGGATTTGAAGCAGATAAAACTTATGTGATGGTTTATCCGAATAGTCGATATTTGCAGCAAACTCAATTTCAATAGGACGTCCCATTTCTGCATGTGAAATCCGAAGGACTTCTTGTAGAATTTCTGCCAATGGGAATACGTTGTGTTGCAGGATATTGGCAAAAGTGATTACTTTTCGTCCGGTTTCAAACACATTATCGTATATACGCTGGTCTTGCGGATTGAATGTTGAAGCGATAAATTTGAGTGTTCCATCTTTTTCAGCGTCCTGCACTCGGACTTTCATCAGGTTGAAACTATCATTTACCTGTGGAACGAAATTAGTGTTTCTTCCATCCAACGCATAGAAATAGGTCTGCGTTTCACGCAATGCTAAATCGAGGGTACTCGTTTGCAGCACGCTGTTTGGATGGTACGGCGAGAATCGGAGCGTCATACCACCGTCAACAATGTATTTTCCCAATCCCATAGCCACATTAGCAATTCCTTCTTCCGCTTTTTCCGCTCCGAGCGGGTAAAAATTAAGCGAACGGGCTACACCGGAAAATGAGGGATAAAACCGCTCTCCGTAGTATCTGCCGCATGTTTCTTGCAGAACAATTGCCATTTTCTCTTCATCAATCACATTTTTCGTAGCTTTCATGTATGACTTGCTGTCCTTGTAAAAAACAGAAGCATATACAGCCTTTACAGCCTCTGTAATCATCATCAGCATGTTGGTTTTGCTCTTTTCATCATGCGGGATCATGTAAGTAGAGTATATTCCGGCAAACGGTTGATAGTGAGAGTCTTCTAAAAGACTTGACGAACGAACTGCTACCGGCGAACTGATAGCACCGATGAAAGCATAAAGGTCGGCAACTACTTTTTGAGGCAGACGGGCTTTCAGAAAATTTTGTAGAATCACTTCATCATCTGCATCGGAAAGTGCTGAAGGGTACAAATCGTTTTTTTCCATAAATTCAGAAAAAACATCTGTACAAAGCACCACAGTGCGTGGAATCAGGATTTCAGTATTTGGGAAATCATCCAGAATGCTGTTGGATTTAATCATCGAATCGATAAACGCCAATCCGCGTCCCTTTCCGCCAAGCGAACCTTCTCCAATACGTGCGAAATTGGAATATTGGTCAAAACGGTCGCGCCGAAACTCAGCTACCACGCCCCGGTTTTTGATTTTCCGATAATTTACAATCGCATCAAAAATTACCTGACGGACTTTCAACATGTCGGTGCTATCTCTTGCACCTACATTGATATTCTCCAGAAATTCAGCCAGTGGAAACATGGCACGCGAATAGAGCCAGCGTGATATATTATTACGCGAAGTGTGGAAGTAAAGCGTATCGTCGCTTACATTGAATATCACGTCCTGAAGTCCGCGGAGATTTTCTACCCGATGTTCTTCTTCACCCGTTTCAGGATTTACAAAAACGAAATCACCAAATCCGAAATTATTGGTAATCAGATCACGAAGTTCCAACATCGGCGTTTTGGAAAGTTTGTGCACGAAAGCAGCATCAACCGAATCGGCCAATGGGTGGTTATTGTCCTCGGTAGATTGAATAATCAGGGGAATATGAGCATCCTGTTTTCTTATTTCACGGCACAGGTCTATCCCTGCGGTCGTACTTTTGATACCATTTTTTAAAAAACTTACATCGGTAATTACTCCGAGCATGTTTTTTTTGTATTTATTGTAAATTCCCAAGGCTTCTTCGTAGGTCCGCGCCATCAAAATTTTCGGACGTCCGCGCATGCGAAGCATCTGCTCATGTTCGTTGAGTGCCTCGGTCATAAACGAGCGCGACTGGATAAATACGTATTTGTATAAATGGGGGAGAAGCGATGAATAAAACCTCACGGAATCTTCAACGAACAAAATCACCTGAACACCAACCGATTCCACATCTTCTTTCACATTCATCCTATCCTCTATCAGCTTCACGATGGCAAGCAGCAAATCTGAATTTCCCAACCAGCTAAACACATAATCAATGGCTGACAAATCTTCTTTGGCAATCCGCTCCGAGACCATTTTCGAAAATGGTGTGAGCACTACAATAGGAATATCGTTGTAAGTTTTCTTGACGGTTTTTGCCCATTCAAACGGGTTGATGCTGTCGCCACTCGGCATGGAGATGATTAATTCGTAATTCCGTTCTTTGAGCGCTTTGTCAGCCTCATCTTCACTTCCCACAAGGGTAAATCGTGGCGGATATCGGAGGTTGAGTGAGGTATATTCGTTGAAAATCTGCTCATCTACACGGCCGTCTTCTTCCAAAGCAAAAGCATCGTATTTGCTGGCATATAACAGGATATTGTAAATCCGGTGCCGCATCAGGCTGGCAAAAGAGGTATCTTTGAAGTAAAGTTTTTTAATCGTGTTGGTATTCATTGTGTAAAAATAGAATTTTAAAATCAGGGATAAATTTCCTTTTTCAGACGTGCAAAAACAAACAGTTTCAATTAGTAATGACAAACTTCTCAGGCATCATTCGATTCTGTTGAAATTGCAATAATATTTTTCTCAAAAATACTTGAAAAAATTTGATTATCACAAATAAAAGCATTAAACTTGCACTGTAATCCATATGTAAGTGAAAACAGCTTTGAAAGTGTTAAAAACGAGTTTTTATCAGATTAAAATTTGAAATTATGAATAAATTATTGTCATAATGTCAAAAAAATCAGCATTATATGGATTCAGTCACTTTTTGTCAAATCGTCAGTAAAATTGAAAATCTAATATCTAATAGTCTAACATCTAAATGTCTTAATATCATGAATCTTGAAAAATTAATGCAGCAGCTTGAAGCAAAACACCCCGGCGAACAGGAATATTTGCAGGCTGTACGTGAAGTGTTGATGACCATCGAAGAAGTGTACAATCAGCATCCTGAATTTGAAAAAGCAAAAATTGCCGAGCGGATGGTTGAGCCAGACCGTATTTTTACCTTCAAAGTGCCCTGGGTTGATGACCGTGGCGAAGTTCACGTAAACTTGGGTTATCGTGTTCAGTACAACAATGCTATCGGCCCTTATAAAGGCGGAATCCGTTTCCACCCATCAGTAAATTTATCTATATTAAAATTCCTGGGATTTGAGCAGACTTTCAAAAATGCTTTGACTACCTTGCCGATGGGCGGTGGAAAAGGCGGTTCTGACTTCAACCCACGCGGAAAATCAGATGGTGAAGTGATGCGTTTCTGCCAGGCTTTCATCACAGAACTTTGGCACCACATCGGCGAAAATACCGACGTTCCTGCAGGTGATATCGGCGTAGGAGCTCGTGAGGTAGGTTACATGTACGGTATGTATCGCAAACTTGCCCGTGTGAATACAGGTGTTTTCACAGGAAAAGGACTTGAATACGGCGGTTCGCTGATTCGTCCGGAAGCAACAGGTTTCGGAGCCATGTATTTTGTAAAACAAATGCTGGAAACTGCCGGTGAAAGCATTCAGGGAAAAACCATCGCACTTTCCGGTTTCGGAAATGTGGCCTGGGGAGCAGCTGTGAAAGCTACTGAAATGGGAGCAAAAGTGGTTACTATTTCAGGTCCTGACGGGTACATTTACGATGAAGCCGGAATTTCCGGTGAGAAAATTGATTACATGCTCGAACTCCGCAATACCTGCAACGACGTGGTAGAACCTTATGCAGAAATGTTTGGAGCAAAATTCGTAGCCAATCGTAAACCGTGGGAAGTAAAAGTGGATATTGCCATGCCTTGCGCTACTCAAAACGAACTGAACGGTGAAGATGCAAAATTCATCGTTGCTAATGGAACAAAATACGTTGCCGAAGTATCCAACATGGGTTGTACTCCGGAAGCGATCGATATGTTTATCGAAAATAAAATTACTTACGGACCCGGAAAAGCTGTGAATGCAGGTGGTGTGGCTACTTCCGGATTGGAAATGACACAGAATGCAATGCACCTTTCCTGGCCGGCCGAAGAAGTCGACGCAAAACTTCAACAAATCATGAGCGATATCCACGACCAGTGTACAAAATACGGTCAGGAAAGAGGTGGATACATCAACTACATGAAAGGCGCCAATATTGCCGGTTTCATGAAAGTGGCCAAAGCTATGCTGGCTCAGGGAGTGGTATAGTCGTGATTTTTTTGATCAACAAAAAAATGTTTTTTCTCAAACCGGCCTTATCATTTTTTTTGAGGCCGGTTTTGATTTTTTAATAGGAAAAAAGTAATTTTGCGACCAGTAGTAAAAATAAAATTCCAACAATGAAAACAGCTTTTGTAACCGGCACAACCTCCGGTTTTGGACATGCATTCGCGTTACGTTTGGCCAAATTAGGTTATAATTTGATTATTACCGGACGTAGGAAAGAAAGGCTTGAAGACTTGGCTGAAGAGATTCGAAAAGTTTTCGGAGTGGAGGTGCTTCCTTTGAATTTTGATGTGCGAGACAACGAAGCCTGCAAAACGGCAATAAATTCACTGCCGGAGAAATTTCAAAAAATCGATCTTTTAGTTAATAATGCCGGACTTGCAGCTGGTGCATCACCATTTAATGAGAGTGATTTGGATGATTTCGAAAGAATGCTGGATACCAACGTGAAAGGGCTGTTGTACGTAACAAAATTGATTATTCCGGACATGATTGAACGCCAGAAAGGACAGATTATTAACATTTCATCCATCGCCGGAATTGAAGTTTATCCAAACGGACACGTTTATTGTGCCTCAAAACATGCTGTGAATGCTATTACAAAGGGACTCAGAATCGACCTGGTAAAACATGGAATCCGCGTCAGCTCCATTTCTCCGGGAATGGTGGAGACTGAATTCTCCATCGTGCGCTACCACGGAGACGAAGGCAAAGCAAAAGCAGTTTATCAGGGAATTCTGCCGTTGAATGCAGAAGATATTGCTGATGCTTTGGAATTTATCGTAACCCGTCCAGAACATGTGATGATCAATGATATTCAGATAAATCCGGCGCAACAGGCAAATACCTATATTTCTCACAGAAAATAAGATGACAACTTTTCATCAAATTTTGCTGAAAAGCGCTTTAAATACACAAATTTTCAATTATTTAACTAAATGTACCATTTTTTGGAAAAAAAGATATATTTTTGTCTAAAATAATTCTGCCAATCCAAATGTATGGATTTTTAATCCTGCATTTTTATAAAAAACGAACTGCAATGGACTCAACTAACTCTATGACCGAAAAGGACGATTTACTGAAAGATCTAATCGCTCCCGAAACAACAGAAGAAACACAAGTAGCTGAACAGGTATTGTCAGCCGATTTGCCAGTAGAAGAACCGAAAGAAAATTCGGTTGAAGCTGTGTCAGAAACGGAGTTAGAGACTCCTGAAGTTGCTCATGATACAACAGAACCAATGGTTGAAGCTGAAGCTGAAAATGTGGAGGATGACCTTAATCTTGTTGTGGTTCAAGAGGTTGAAGAGCAAGAAGAAACTAACGAAGAGGTAGATGTTTCTGTTGAGATTTCTGAATTGTCGAAGCAAGAATTGTGCGACCGGTTGAAAGCACTTTTGGACAGCGAGGACATCATCCGCATCAAGTCTGAAGTGGAAGCAATCAAACAATCTTTCTATAAAAAAAGCAAAGCTGAGACAGACCAACAGCGGGTTGAGTTTGTTGCCAAAGGCGGAAACGAACTTGACTTTATCCCTGTTCCAACGGAATTGGAAGATGAATTCAAAGAGCTTCTGAACGAGTACAGAAATCGTAAATCCAAATACACTGCTCAGCAAGAAAAAGAAAAAGAAAGCAATCTGCTGAAGAAAAATCACATCATCGAGCAGATGAAGCAGCTAATCGAGAGCAAAGAGGATGTTTCGGCAAATATCGCCGTTTTCCGTCAGTTTCAGCAAGACTGGAAAAAGACGGGTCCTGTACCTGCAACAGCGGTGAATGAGCTTTGGAGGCAGTACAACCAGCATCAGGAGGCATTCTGGGATTTGATAAAAATCAACAACGAGCTTCGTGACTACGATTTTAAGAAAAATCTGGAAGCCAAAAATAAACTTATCGAAACAGCAGAATCGCTGGATGCTGAAACTGACGTAGTAAGTGCTTTCCGTCAGCTACAAAAACTGCATGAAGACTGGCATGATTTGGGTCCTGTGGCCCGCGAACTTCGCGAGGAGATTTGGGGGCGCTTCAAAGCCGCTTCGACTGTAATCAATAAAAAACACCAGTCTCACTTTGATGAAATCCGCGAAGTAGAAGAGAATAACCTGGAACTTAAAGTTAAACTTTGCGAAAAAATTGAAGCCCTGGATACTTCAAAGCTTTCTACTTACAAAGAGTGGGATGAAGCTACTAAAAATATCCTGGATATGCAGGAAGAGTGGCGCCAGATTGGTTTTGCTCCTCGTAAATCTAACCAAAAAATATTTGAACGTTATCGGAAAGCATGCGATGTTTTCTTCTCTGCGAAAGCTGAATTCTACAAAGAGATTAAATCCAATCTGAATGAGAATTTAGAGAAAAAGAAAGCACTTTGTGAAAAAGCTGAAACGCTGAAAGACAGCACAGAATGGAAAGAAGCTGCCGAAATTTTCATTCAGATTCAGAAAGAATGGAAGACCATCGGTCCAACTCCCAAGAAAAGTTCGGATGAAATCTGGAAACGATTTATTGCGGCTTGCGACTATTTCTTTGAGCAGAAAAATAAAAATGTAAGTGGTCAGCGAGGTGAAGAACAGCAGAATCTGATTAAGAAAAAAGAGCTGATTGAGAAAATCAGAGCATTCGAAAAAACAGAAAACCCGGGTGAATCGCTTACTGCTTTGCGTGCTTTGGCGGCAGTGTGGAACAGCATCGGACACGTCCCTTTCAAAGAAAAAGATAAAATCTACAAAGAGTATCGTACAGTGCTTGATGCTCAGTTTGATGCGCTCAATATCAATGCATCGCAACGCAGATTGGAATCATTCAAGAGCAATCTGAAAGATATGACTCAGAAAGGTGAAAACAAACTTTACCGCGAGCGTGAAAAATTGGTTCGTGCCTACGAGCATCTGAAAAATGAAATTGCAACGTATGAAAACAACATCGGATTCCTAAGTGTTTCTTCTAAAAAAGGTGGCGGTATGCTCCAGGAAATGGAGCGTAAAATAGAAACGCTGAAAGAAGAGTGCAGATTGTTGGAACAAAAAATCAATATGATCGACGA
>CAZIRA010000061.1:3326-15990 GCA_964541615.1 uncultured Paludibacter sp. | reverse complement strand
ACGAATGTTACCAATTTCGGTGCATTCTGCGACATTGGTATCAAAGAAAACGGACTAATCCACATTTCCAACTTGGCCGACCGCTTTGTCAGCAATCCTGCCGAAATCGTTTCCTTGCATCAGCACGTGAAAGTACGTGTGCTGGAAGTGGATTTGGGAAGAAAACGGATACAGTTAAAACTAATTTAGTCGATAATAATTTATAAACTATTGAATATGAAAAAATTAATGATTTACTTGCCGGTTTTATTGTTTTGTATATTTGGTTTTCAACTGAAAGCCGATGAAATTACAAATATAACAAATGAAAATCTTCTAACAGCTGAAAATGAGTTAGTTGTACAAGATCCCGCTTTGAGTTCCGGATTAGTTTGGGATAAAAATAAACCCAAAGCAAAAGCGACTCAAAAAGCACCCGATTTCGATAAACAACTGTGGAAAAATCTCCATATCGGATGGGACATCGACAAGACAGAAGATTTTCGGTGGAGAAACTTTGCTATCGGAACCGGATACACCCGAAACTTTGAATCTGCACCCAGAGCCTACTGGTACGTTGGAGGCGATTTGAACTGGAGCAAATACACCATTTATCCTGATGGAGAATTTGCTATGAGTGCCAGCAACGCCTATTTGAAAACATTTTCCGTTTCCGTGCCTGCTTATGTGGGTTATCATCTCTACAAATCATCCTTAAGGGCTTTTGGCGTTAAAATCTACACCGGTCCAACTGTAGAACTGATCACTTCCGCAAAATTAGACGGATATACTTACAAAGACTATAATCCATTTCAGATAGGCTGGACGGTTGGTACAGGCGTAAAATTGTTTTACATGTTTGGATTTAACGTGGCATATCGATATTATCCGATTGCTATACTGGAAAATGGAAATCTAGTTCGCTCGTCGGTCAATTTTTCATTTGGATTTTAATATCCGGTTTATTTTTTTTAAATCCTCTGAATATCAGGGGATTTTTGTTTTACACGGGCAAACGTTTTTTCGGATTTATTGTTCCGGAAATTCCTTTTTCGTTAAAAAACAAAATAATTGAACGCTGCAACTGATTATTTGTAGTATTTTTGTGAAATAAAACATAAAATAAGTATGATTCAATCCATGACCGGCTACGGAAAAGCCATCGGCGAAATTAACAATAAAAAGATTATTGTTGAAATCAAATCATTGAATAGCAAACAATTAGATTTATCAACACGTATTTCAAATTTGTATCGTGAGAAAGAACTCGAAATTCGCAGTTTGATCAATCAAAAACTAGAACGCGGAAAAGTAGATTTTTCACTATACATTGATAATTCTGCTAAGGAAAATGGATCCAAAATCAACCAAAATATTGTAAAATCGTACTACGAGCAGTTGCAGGAACTATCCAAAGAAACGGGCATTCCGGTTTCTCAGGACTGGCTTTCAATTTTGATGCGCCTGCCGGACACGATGAAAACCGAGATTGAAGAACTGGACGAAAATGAGTGGAATGAGATCTCGAAATTGATAGATGACGCGCTTAATCAGCTTGTGGAATTTAGAGTGCAGGAAGGAAATGCCCTTGAAAATGTGTTGACCGATAAAATCAATCGGATAGGAGAGTTGTTGATTGAGATAGAACCATTTGAAAATGAGAGAATTGAGAAAATTAAGACACGCCTGGAAGAAAATCTGCAAACCATCTCAGATAAAATTGATTACGATAAGAACCGTCTTGAACAAGAATTGATTTTCTACATCGAAAAATTGGATGTAAATGAAGAGAAAGTGCGATTAACAAACCACCTGGATTACTTTATCAGCACGATGAAAACGGAAAAATCAGCCGGAAAAAAACTTGGTTTTATTGCGCAAGAGATTGGGCGTGAAGTAAATACGCTCGGATCCAAATCCAACCACAGCGAAATGCAAAAAATAGTTGTGATGATGAAAGACGAATTGGAGCAAATCAAAGAGCAGGTGCTAAATACGCTGTAATTTCAAATTCAGACACATTAACTTTTTATTATACAAAAGCTAAATAACATGCCCAAAGTAATTATTTTTTCAGCACCTTCCGGTTCCGGAAAAAGTACCCTGATTAATTATTTATTGACACGTGATTTAGGATTGGAATTTTCTATTTCAGCCACTTCGCGACCGCCTCGTGGCAATGAATCCAATGGAATTGAGTATTATTTCCTGTCCAAGAAGGAATTTGAGCAAAAAATTGAAAATAAGGAATTTATTGAATACGAAGAGGTTTATTCCGGGTGTTACTATGGAACACTTCGCAGTGAAATAGAGCGTATTTCAGGCAAAGGGCATACAGTAATTTTCGACGTGGATGTTTTAGGAGGAATTAGCCTGAAAGAGTACTTTGGAGATGATGCTTTAGCCATTTTTGTCTCTCCACCTTCCATCGAAATCCTTCGGGAAAGACTTATAAACCGTTGCACCGATAGTGAAGAAATGATTGAGAAGAGGGTAGGTAAGGCAGCATACGAAATGAGCTTTGCCTTGCAATTTGACCGAATTATTGTGAATGATGACCTAGAAAAAGCGCAACAAATAGCAGAAAAAGTAATACGTAAATTTCTGAAAACACCATAGATTGAGATTAATTTCAAATATAAAACTATAATCTATTTTACTATAAACTATCAACTAATGCAATGAAATCCATCGGTCTTTTTTTCGGTTCTTTTAATCCTATTCATCTTGGTCATACGCAGTTAGCTGAATATATTTTTGAATATTCTGGTGTGGATGAGATTTGGTACATCGTAAGCCCTCGAAATCCACTGAAAGAGCAATCTGAGCTTATCGACGAACATCTTCGTTTTCGCTTGATTGAAATGGCAACTGAAGGTAAAGATTATCTAAAAGTGTCTGATATTGAGTTTAATATGCCAAAGCCATCCTATACGATTAATACGCTTCAGGCACTTTCTGAAAAATATCCCGAGGATAACTTCATCCTGCTGATTGGCAGTGATAATATGCAGATTTTTGACCAGTGGAAAGATTATCAAACCATTTTGAATGAGTATTCTATTCTGGTTTACCCTCGAAAAGACTTTGATTATGAGCCGTTTGAAGAAATTTATCCCGATATGCAGATTTTGGAAGAAGCACCATTCTTTGAAATTTCATCTACAGATATTCGCGAACTGATAAAAAATAATCAGGACGCAAGTCAATGGTTGCATCCTGATGTGTATCAATTTATTAAAGAAAATAGTTTGTATAAAATATAATTCGTGTGATTCGTTCTATTTCAAATAGTTCGTATTTTACAAAAACGGATTAAACTGTTTTTCTTCGCCAATCGTAGTGGTTGGTCCATGTCCATTATACACAATGGTATTTTCCGGTAGCGTAAACAGCCGTTCTTCTATTGAATTTATCAGTGTATCAAAATCACCACGATCAAAATCAGTTCGTCCAATCGATCGCTTAAAAAGCACATCACCCACAAAAACCACACCTGCTTCTTCGCAATAAAGCGAATGGCTTCCGGGAGAATGACCTGGCGTATGCAAAGCTACAAATGTAGTTTTTCCAAATTTTATTTCCTGATTATCAGTTATATAAGCGCCCGGTCGTTGAGGAGTTTCGAGATAAGGTAATCCCCATTTTTGTGCAGAAAGATTTATTGTATCAAGCAAAAACTCATCTTCCATTCCCACTTCCGGCATCAAACCATACGTGTCAAATAAAAATTTATTGCCAAATTGATGATCGAGATGAAGATGTGTGTTCAGAACACGTACTAATTTTAGATCATTTTCTTCAATAAAACGCTTGATACGCTGTTTTTCTTGTTCAAAAAGCATCCCGGCATCAATAATCACAGCCTCACTTGTATCATCCCAGACTAAAAAGGTATTCTCTTGTAATGGGTTAAATGGAAAAGTTTTTATGTTCATTTTATAAAAATTAGAAGTCAAAAAATTAGAAGTCAGAAGTCAGAAATTAGAAAAATATTGAAATACGAATGTCGGCAGACAGTTGCAAATTAGGCTAATTTTCACAAATTTAATTGATTTAATGTTTTATATATATTGTTGATATATAAATATTTATGATTTGTGTGAATTCGTGTTAATTCGTGTAATTTGCGTTATTCTTACTTTTTAAGACAACCTCTTAGCGATAGGGGCTTTCTACAAAGGTAAATAAACCACTTTTTTTGTTTTGAAAAATTCCTCGTCGAAGCATTCACTAAGCTCATAGCTCAGCGCAATATTTTTGAATGGTAAGATTTCGTGCTGTAACTCTCCGCCTTTCAAACAGATTAAACCATTTGGAAGGGCATTTTGTTGCTTAGATGCAACATTTTTTCTGGATAATTTTACCAAATCCTCCAGCGGCATCACCGCACGGCTCACCACAAAATCAAATTTTCCTTTTTCTTCCTGAATTCTTTGATGTTTTAACTCAATGTTTTTTAATTCAATAGCACTGGAAACTTCTTGTCCTACTTTAATCTTTTTTCCAATGCTGTCAATGAGTGTAAATTTGGATTCAGGAAAAAATATTGCCAACGGAACACCCGGAAATCCACCACCGGTACCCACGTCAAGAATTTTTGATCCGGCTTTGAACTTAATTATTTCTGCAATTCCAAGGGAATGAAGAATGTGCCTTTCGTACAAATTCTCAATGTCTTTGCGTGAAATTACATTTATTTTACTGTTCCAGTCTAGGTACAAATCGTATAGTGCCGAAAATTGTTTCTTTTGAATTTCGGTTAGATTTGGGAAATATTTAAGTATTAATTCCATAAAAGGGTGATTTATTGAACGCCAAAATTACGCTTTTTTTTCAATATTTGAAACCAAAAATCAGTAAGAAATTGCCAAACTCACTTATAATATGTACCTTTGCGGACTTAAAAAATATTACAATAAAAACGTTCATTAGGACAAAAATCTCAAAATGTTGCCTTCTAATTCCCCTTTAGGGGTTAGGGGCAGTTACTAAATTTATGAAAGCATACGTTTTTCCCGGTCAGGGAGCACAATTCGTTGGAATGGGCAAGGATTTATATGACAACTCGCCGATAGCCAAAGAATATTTTGAAAAAGCAAATGAAATTCTTGGTTACAGAATTACAGATTTAATGTTTGAAGGTATTCCGGAAGATCTTCGCCAGACAAAAGTCACTCAACCAGCAGTTTTTCTTCATTCAGTAATCTCAGCCATCGCATTGGGTGATGAATTCAAACCAGAAATGGTTGCAGGTCATTCACTGGGTGAGTTTTCTGCACTGGTTTCAGCTAAAGCTTTATCTTTTGAGGATGGTTTGAAGCTGGTTTACGCACGTGCCATGGCTATGCAGAAAGCTTGCGAAATTGAACCATCGACAATGGCCGCCGTTCTTGGGCTTGATGACGAGACTGTAGAAGAAGTTTGTGACCAAATCAATAAAGAATACGTAGTAGTAGCTGCAAATTACAACAGCCCCGGGCAGCTCGTGATTTCCGGCTCCATAGAAGGGATAGACAAAGCCTGTGAAATGCTCAAGGAACGTGGTGCAAAACGTGCGCTGAAACTACCTGTGGGCGGCGCTTTCCATTCACCGCTGATGGAACCGGCTCGTCAGGAATTGCAAGCTGCAATTGAAGCGTCGGTTATCAGCAAACCATTTTGTCCTGTATATCAGAACGTTAACGCAAATCCACAAACTGACCCTGTTTCAATCAAGAAAAACCTGATTGCACAGCTTACAGCGCCTGTAAGATGGACTCAAACTGTCAAAAACATGATTAATGATGGTGCAGACGAGTTTATTGAACTTGGTCCCGGCGATGTACTAAAGGGATTGGTTAAAAAGGTGAATCCAGACATAAAAGTAGGGTAGAAGCTACCCTATTATTTTGTAAATATTTGAAGTTCAATTCATTAATTAATATGAATTGAACTTTTTTCTTTTATAATTATACTGGATTTTACTATTTCATCTTTGGTTTAAGATTAAAAATTTTGAGACAAAAAATTGCTTCAGAATAACTTTTTAAATTGTTTATCAGATTTTATTTATTTCTGAATATCATACAAATGATTCTGGAACAAATTCTTTCAAAATATAATTTTAATATTATTTAAGTCAACTCGTTCAGAATTGAATATTTTAATCAATTATTGATAATTGTCCTGAATATCTAAATCTGACGTTTTTTACGAAAACAAGAATATGCATCCTAAAAGTTTAAGATACTTTATTTTCTTATAATTTATATTATGTCAAATAGAATTTAAGTAAATGACTCTCCTGCATTATTGAAAGAGAAAATAAGATTTATTGTCATTTTCCAGATAATTAAAAAAGTGTCAGGTAATTCCTGACACTTTCAAAATAATTTTAACTTATAATTGATTTAATTAAAAATTTTAACAACCATTTTGCTTCCAACAAAATCAGGAATAAATATCTTATCGCTTTCAATTGTTTTTAGAGTTTAATTTATTCTTAAACAACTGTTTACTGTATTTAGTTTATTAATTCGCCTTCGGAAATCCGCTCGATTTCGCCCTTTTTAATACGGTCTTCTACCATCGCATCAAGTACTGCAACAGCGGTCATATTTACGATACTTCTAACTGAACTTTCTACGTCAAGGATATGAACAGGTTTGTTCAAACCCATTTGAATAGGTCCGATAACTTCTGCATTTCCCATTTCGAGCATCATTTTTTGAACCATGCTGGCCGAATTCAAATTAGGGAAAATCAGGGTGTTCACATCTTTTCCTTTTAATTTTGAAAATGGAAATTTACGATCTCTCAGTTCTCTATTCAAAGCAAAATTTACCTGCATTTCACCATCTACAACCATTTTTGGATATTTTTCGTGAAGCATTTGGGCAACTTTCTGCATATTTCCGGCACTACCGTCTTTTTCTGATCCAAAATTTGAATAGGATAAAAGTGCCATTGCAGGCTCCACAGCAAAGAATTTTACTGATTCGTAGGTCAATTTAGCCACATCAAAAATCGTTTCAGCCGATGGATGTCTGTTGAACAAAGTATCTGCGAGGAAGAAAGTTCCTTTTTTGGTATTCATAATGTGCATGGCACCGATGTTATTCAGGCCGTTTCGCACGCCAATTACGGTTTTAGCTGCTTTTACGGCATCTTCGTATTTCGTAATTACGCCTGTAATCAGAGCATCAGCGTCTCCGGTTTCTACCATCATCATTCCGAAGTAGTTACGCTCATACATCCACTCATAGGCACTTTCAAATGTGACTCCTTCCCTACTCCTTTTTTCGGATATATGCTTGGCGTATCGAATTCTGCGAACTTCTTCTCGGTCGTGTCTTAGATTCACGATTTCAATTCCAGTGAGGTCAATACCGTTTTCTGCAGCGATGTTGGCTATTTTTTCTTCATTTCCAAGCAAAATAGGGAAACAAATTCCTTCAGAGTAAGCTGTTTCAGCTGCGCGAAGCATGTTTACGTGGTTTGATTCTGAGAAAACAACACGTTTAGGGTGCTGGCGAGCTGTATCATAAATGTGGCGTAACATTTTGTGGTCAAGTCCCATAATGTGGTGAAGCTGATGATCATACACTTCCCAATCAGTAATAATTTTTTGAGCCACTCCAGAATCGATAGCCGCTTTTGCCACTGCCGGAGCAACGATGGTCAAAAGTCTTGGATCGAGAGGTTTTGGAATGATGTAATCTTTACCAAAACTCAATTTTTTAAGTGCATAAGCAGAGTTAACTACTTCTGGAACCGGTTTTTTTGCCAAATCAGCTATAGCACGAACTGCTGCTACTTTCATTTCTTCATTGATGCTGGTTGCACGAACATCCAAAGCTCCGCGGAAAATATAAGGGAACCCAAGCACATTGTTGATTTGGTTTGGATGATCGGATCTACCTGTTGCGAAAATGATATCCGGACGTGATTCCATGGCATCTTCGTATGAAATCTCCGGATTTGGATTGGCAAGGGCAAACACAATCGGATTGTCGTTCATGCTTTTCACCATGTCTTGTGTCAGCACACTGGCCACAGAAAGACCGAGAAACATGTCTGCACCTTTTACCGCTTCTTCCAGCGAATCGATATCACGGCTGGTTGCAAATGGTTTTTTGCGAGAATTGAGATCCGTACGTTTTGTGTTAATCACCCCTTTAGAATCAGCCATAATGATATTCTCAGGTTTAGCACCAAGTGCCATGTAGAGCCTTGTACAGGAGTTTGCAGCTGCACCGGCTCCATTCACCACAATCTGAATATCTTCAATCTTTTTGCCGATAATTTCAAGTGAATTCAGCAGTCCGGCAGCTGAAATAATTGCAGTTCCATGCTGGTCATCATGCATAATCGGAATATCAAGCTCAGCTTTCAGCCTCTCTTCTATTTCAAAACATTCAGGCGCTTTGATGTCTTCCAGATTTATTCCTCCAAATGTAGGTGCAATGGCTTTTACGACCTGGATAAATCTCTCAGGATCTTTTTCATTTACCTCAATATCAAACACATCGATACCAGCAAAAATCTTAAATAACAGCCCTTTACCTTCCATTACAGGTTTTCCGGCTTGTGCTCCGATATCACCTAATCCTAAAACAGCTGTACCGTTGGAGATAACGGCTACCAGATTTCCTTTCGCTGTGTAATCGTATGCTTTCGATAGATCTTTCTCAATCTCCAAACACGGTTCAGCTACTCCAGGCGAATATGCTAACGATAAATCACGTTGAGAACTGTAAGGTTTTGTTGGAACAACTTCTATTTTTCCCGGTTTACCTTGTGAATGGTAGAGCAAGGCATCTTCTTTGGTAAGTTTTGACATAAATATTTTATTTCAAATTAATGAATTACAACTGATTTAATTACAAAGTACTGAAAGTACTATTTTGTAATTATTCTTAATTGAATTTTTAAAAACAGTCGCAAAATTACAAAAATTATTTCATTCTGTAAATTATTTCGACAACAAACTTACAACTATTATTTTTCAAAATGGTGGTCGTCCCAGTATCTTCGGAATTGGTTTCCCCATTTGAAACCAAGACGTTTCATTTCTTCTACAACCGGATGGCTGGGATAGAGCGTGCCTTTGCTTGTGGTATCTAAAACGGCTCCTTCGGGAATATTTGGTCGGTGCTTATTAGGTGATTTCCAGCGAATTGGATTAAATAAAGGGTTGATATCAATCGCCATTCCGGTGGAGTGTTTTGACTTGCGTTTGGTATTCATCACATCGCGATAGCAAAATCCGGAAGAGTTGTTAGCTTTCATTGATTTCATGTCATCCCAATCAAATTTTACTATCGGAACTGCTTGATAAACAGCAAATTCATGTTCAAGCATAAACTCAAAAATATGCTCAATATTTTTCTCTATTCTCTTATTTACCAGGATTTGTCCCCGATGAATTTTATCATCGGTAGAAAAATAACGCACATCAAGCAACACGAGTTCATCAAGGATATGCTGTGGCGCATCGCTTCCGGCAATGGCCTCCTCAAAAGTCAATTCACTGTCAATAATTTCGGTGGGTTTTACATTAATCACCGGAATGGTGTCCATCATATCCTTCTCGTTTTCTTGCTGATAATTGTTATTTCTTTGGCATGAAACAAAAATTGTTCCTATTAAAATTACGATTAACAACTCGAATAAATACCAGTTTTTCATTCTATTTATCTAATGCAATATCCTAAATACCAATTCTTTAAATAAGTCTGCATCTTCGGTACCGGTATCGTTAATTCCTTTGCTACGGGCGTCTGTTTCACGGATATAGCTGAGGATTTCCATTGTTTTTCGGGCGTTAAAGGATCTGGCAGCCTGAACATAATTTTTGGCAATGTAAGGACTGATTTTTAATTCAGCGGCGATAGCATATTCGTTTTTATCAGGCAAATAATGGTAAAGCATCAAATTAGCAAAGAAACTAAACAGTTGTGCTACAACCATTTGGATCGGATTAGCTTTCTTGTTTTCACCGAAATAATTAATTATTCGGTTTGCCTTTAACACATCGCGCTTAATTAAAGCATCCTGTAATTCAAAAACATTAAAATCCTTGCTTATCCCAATATTTTTTTCAATCTGCTCTGGAGTTATCTGGTTGGTACCGACAGGCTTGGTTATCAGCAATTTATCCAGTTCATTTGCTATTTTGGATAAGTCTGTTCCCAAAAATTCGGTCAGCATTACTTCTGCTTTATCGGTAATCCGAACCTGTTTATTTCCCAAATAATCTCTTATCCAACCTCCTACTTGATTGTCGTAGAGTTTTTTCGATTCGAATACGATTGCTTTTTTATTTAATTCCTGGAATATTTTTTTCCTTCCGTCAGGCTTTCCATATTTATAGCAGAAACATAAAATCGTTGATTTAAGTGGATTTTCCAGGTAAAAAGAAAGACTGTCCCATTCTTTGATTTGCTGTGCTTCTTTCACCACAATCACCTGATATTCAGACATCATCGGATAGCGCTTAGCAGCATTTATCACCACATTTATATCCACATCTTTCCCGTAAAGCACCGAAAGGTTGAAGTCTTTTTCGCTCTCATCCAGAATTTTATCTTCAATAAAATCAGAAATCTGATCGATATAATACGGCTCCTCACCCATCAAAAAATAGATTGGACTATACGCTTTTCGACGTAAGTCTGACATAATTTGTTCGTAGGATGGTCCGCTTTGTTTTGCCATAATTTATTTTAGAAAATTCCAATTTTAATTAATACTTCGGATTAATTTTTGAATATCGAATTTCGTCGTAAATAATACCTTTTTTAGTGATTGATTTCTTGAAAATTGCTTCTTTTTCAAACCCACATTTCTCCAAAACCCGTTGTGAAGCTACATTATACTCAAATACGATTGAAAAAATCCGCACAATTCCCAATTTTTCAAAAGCATATTTCGTAATCAAATTGACCGCCTGACTTGTAATTCCTTTATTCCAATGCGGTTCACCAATAAAAAATCCAAGTTCTGCGCTATTTCTATACACATCGGTTCCAATTACCAAACCTATATTTCCCGCATATTCTCCCTGAAACTCAATTGCAAAATTTGTTCTGGGCTCTTCATCCTTAACAATTTCATAAAATTCCCACGCATCTTTCAAAGTGTAAGGACTTGGAAAAGCATCCCGCAGATTTTTGCTGACATTCTTATTATCAGCATATTCCACAAGTTTTGGAAGGTCATTTTCCGTGAAATTTCTGATGAGAACATTACTATTATTTGAAACTAATTTCATTTTATATAATTATCAAAATAAATATATCTTCATCATCAGAAAAATCACGGTTCAGACACATTACTCAAATCTCAAATGTTTGATTGTACGGCTGTTATTCAGTAATGAGGATAATGATTTCACACCAATTCGCAAGTGTTCTTCCACGAAATTTGCAGTCACTTTTTTATCGCTTTCATCCGTTTTTATGCCTTCCGGTTTTAGTGGCATATCGGAAACCAGCAATAAGGCACCTGTTGGAATGCTGTTGTAAAAACCGGCTGAAAACAGCGTGGCAGTTTCCATATCAATCGCCATTGCACGCGTTGTACGCAGGTATTCTTTGAATTTTTCATCGTGCTCCCACACGCGTCTGTTGGTGGTATATACGGTTCCGGTCCAGTAATCTTTTCCAAAGTCGCGGATATTTGAAGAAACTGACCGTTGTAGACTAAACGCCGGAAGCGCAGGAATTTCAGGCGGAAAATAATCGTTGGAGGTACCTTCACCACGAATAGCAGCACTTGGGAGGATGTAATCACCTATTTTGTTTTTATCGCGCAAACCTCCGCATTTTCCCAAAAACAGCACTGCATGAGGATGAATTGCCGAAAGTATATCCATGATAATCGCCGCATTCGGGCTTCCCATGCCGAAATTGATGATGGTAATTCCGTTTGCTGATGCATTGATCATATTTCCGTCACGGCCAAGCACAGGCACCTCAAACCACTCGGCAAACATTTCCACGTAGTTCGAGAAATTGGTCAATAAAATATAGTCTGTAAAATCCTCTAATGCCCTTTTTGTATAGCGAGGGAGCCAATTTTTAACGATTTCTTCTTTTGTCTTCATATCTCCAAAGCTTGAATTTTATTTAAATGATTAATCTTTTTGAGAAATTCTTTTTTGAAATGTATCTTTGTATTTCTTTTCAAAATGGAATTTGAAATACAAAAATACAAAAAAATGTTACAACTCAACCTGCCTGCCTCGCAATTTAGGATTAAACGGACTGAAAAGGGTTTTTTTATCTTTGATCGGTTTCGGAAACGGTATGTGAAGTTAACGCCGGAAGAATGGGTTCGACAACATTTTTTGGTTTATTTAATTGAGAATAAGGCATATCCCGAATATTTGATGGCAGTGGAGCAACAGCTTAATCTTCATGGAATGAAAAAACGGTGCGATGCTGTTTTCTATGATTTGCAAGCCAAACCGCAAGTCATCATTGAGCTAAAAGCTCCGAATATTCCCATCACGCAGGCAGTTTTTGATCAAGTGGCTGTCTATAATTCCAAGCTCAAAGTGGATTATTTTATGGTCAGCAACGGTTTGGAACACTTTTGTTGCCGTGTAAATACCCAAACAGTCAGCTATGAGTTTTTTGAAGGAATTCCGGATTATAAAGAAATCAGCCTCCTAGCCCCCTAAAGGGGGAGTTTTAGA
>CAZIRA010000061.1:0-3226 GCA_964541615.1 uncultured Paludibacter sp. | reverse complement strand
AATTTCTTTTCATGTACTGGAAAATGGCACATTAGCACAAAAAACGTTCGTTTTACAATTTCATTCTGATTATCAGCGTATTCATCGATTCCAATTCTTGCGAATGTAGTTTTTCATAGTAAAGAAAATGATCCGTCGCATATATTACGGGAATGAAATTCGCTCACCCACGCATCAAAATCACTTTCTGTCAATAATTTACTGTTGGTAATCATCGAAACCATCAATCTTGCTTAGTGAACAGAAGATTTTCGTAGTCCCATTGCAAAAATCAGGGTTCTTACAAACTATCTTAGCAAGTCATCGTATTAACGTTCACACCAAACACTTCGTCCGCATCAATTCCGAAACCTTTCATTTTCGCAAATGCTCCTCGGTTGCTAATGATTTTAATTCGATAAGTATTTTATATAAAATTATAAATTAGAAGTCAGAAGCTGTAATTCATAAATATAGAGTATAATCAATTATGTCTTAAAGTCCCCCTTGGGGGATTTAGGGGGCTCTAAAAGAAAACACAAATATTCGTCTTTGAAACGATATTTGTGTTCTCAAAAAACTATTTACTATTTAACTCAAAAACTATAAACCAGTTTACGAGTGTCCTCTAACCACAATCCGCATTACTTTCAGTGCCAATACGAAAAAACGATAAGTTTGAAAGATAAATGATTGGCGAAGAAATTTAGTCCATCGTGTTGGTTCAGGAGCGTACGACGGATTGCTATATGGTATGGTTTTATCGAATTCTGCCATAATATTTTTATTTTAGATGTTAGACGATTTTTGATTATCCTAATTTCTCCCCTTCTGGGGGAGTTAGAGGGGGGTTATTCCGGTATCAACCACCAAAGTGGTTTTGCTTTGGCTTTGTAGAGGAACATGTAGTGCATCGCCCACTTGAACCAGTGCCCGGCACGACCCATCTCACCAACCGTGTATTTAAGGTTTCTGCCCCATTTGGGGTATTTCTCCCAATCTTGAACAATTGGAAATACAGTCATTGTGGCCGCTTTTCCCCGGGTAAGTCCGTAACCGGCTGAAATTACACAGGCCGCTCCCATTCCAGCCATAGAAGCGCGGTGTTTGTGATCTTTGGTGCCTGTAAGTATCTGTTCAGCAATGTTTTCTGCCACAATTTTTCCCATAACTCCCGAAGGCATTCCGGTTCTCGGAGCTGTCGCAGTAATCGGCGTTCCGTTTTTAGAGGTCATCGGCTTGGAAATGGTGTGTGGAGGTGCAAATGCGATACCGCAAGCATACATATTGCTGTAAACCGGGCTTTGATAAGTCGATGGCCAATCGGTTGATTTCCATTCTTCGAAAGGTTTTGGCGTGTAATCGGCATCCACTTTCATAAATCCATTCGGAGCAAATAATTTAGCAGTGATGTCTTCCTCTTTTTTGTCAAATGCCTTCAATCCTACACCTGCAAATGCAGGAATTAACATCGAAAAGTCAAATTCAATCGATTTTTTCTCACCATCCAAATTTTCATAATGAGCAATTCCGGGTTCAACTTTCTGCACTGCAGAGCCCACAATCCATTTTACTCCAAATTCTTTGAAAATACTTTCAGCAAAAATCTTAGTTGGAGTAACATAACCGCCGTTTTTAACGTATGCACCACCCATTCCAAAGTCGCCCAATTCGTATTCATTTGAAATCCAGAAAAATTCGGCAAAATCTTCCAATTTTCGCCTTTTTACTTCAAATGCAATATTCAGCGTAAATTCGAATGCCGCACCCTGACATGTGGCCATTCCATTGCCTGTACCAATCAAAAAGCGTTGTTTTTCGCCTTTTTCCATCTTTGCAAAGCATTTTTGCATGTCTTCCCAGGTTTTTGAAGCGTGGTCATAGGTACAAACCGAATTGCTGTTCAACTCAGGACCTAGACCTTCTGTTGCCCCAAAATTCAGTTTTGGCCCGGTGGCATTGATCAGATAATCAAATTCTACTTTTTCTTCCTGATCTTTCATTTCACCCACAACGTACTGAATTCTAACGAATTGCTTCTCAGAGGAAGCATCTCCTTCCGGATGAATGGAAATGGCTTTGGCTTGTTTGAAAATGATACCCTGCTTCTTGTAAACAGGTGCTAACGGAAAGATTACTTGTTTGGTAGTCATCCTTCCCACTCCTACCCAAATGTTGGATGGAACCCATTGGTAGTTGGTATTTGGGCTTACAACCACGACTTCGTGCTGTTTCCCCAATTTCCGCCTGGCTGCGAGAGCAGCTGTGTGTCCGGAAATTCCGGCTCCTAAAATTAATACTCTTGCCATAAATCCTAGTTTTAACTATATATTTAAATATAAAACAATTACAGATTTATGAACACGCCATAAAATAGTTTTTCAAGGTATGTTCGTCATTCAGTTAGAATGAATAAGCAAATATAAACAATTATTCCATTGGTGATATTAAAATAATTAAATATTTATTGAAAAATTTATTTAATCGGAAAAATGGTAATTTTGGAGCTGATTTATTGAGAAATTTTGATATTTGACAATTTATCGGTCACATTTTTATGAAAATCAATTAATTCTAAGCTGTCTTGCTTAGGAATGGGAAATTCTGACGGCTTTTCTATGAAGTTTTGAGTTGGAATAAGGTAATACTGACGAAGATTATTCAAATTGCCTTTGTACACATAAAACGGTATGTATTTGGCAGTTGTGATTTCTTTTCGCTCTGTATTTATCTCTATTTTAGCCACAATTCCACCGTTTCGATGACGTTCTCGCTGATTGGATACAAAATTTCCCAGGGAATAATAAACAGGAATAAATTTATCCTTATTTACCTTAAATTCAACTTCTTGAACTACGTGTGGATGAGATCCAATAATTAAATCTATGCCGTTTGAAACCAGAAAATCAGCCCAAACGTGCTGAATTTTATCGGATTGCAACTGATATTCCCAACCCCAGTGCATAAGCGCAAGAACCAAATCGGCTTTTTGTTGTCTTGCATAGTGTATGTCTTTAATAATCTGCACACTATCCACTTCATTTACCAAATTAGGACGCATGGTTGGCAAGCCGTTGGTGCCATAAGTGTAGTTCAAAACAGCGATTTTTACCCCTTTCAAATTGAAAATCGGAGGATATTCAATGTCGCGATGATCTTTATTTATATATGCACCAACTGAATACATTCCCTGCTCTTTTATCATCTGAATGGTGCGCTCCAAACCTTTACTTCCACGGTCAAGAAT
>CAZIRA010000060.1:11535-16166 GCA_964541615.1 uncultured Paludibacter sp. | reverse complement strand
TCAAAGCTTTCAGCTTCTCACCTTTGAGAAAATGAATTTATTGAGTAGTTTTGCATGTTGAGAAATCAAACTCTGCCACTGATTCAAACTTAGGCAAAGCGACCATTCAAGCATGTACAGCAAAGACGAACTTAAACAACTTAAGAAAGATTTCTGGGAAGGATTTGGTCTGTTCTGTGCCAATCATCCGGTTTTGGGTAAGCGAAAAAGCAAATTTATGCTTTACAATACCAAAATGAAGGGGGTGGAATTGAAATTCGATGCCAACAGGGAAGGTGCTTTTGTTATTTTGGAATTCAATCATTCAAGCGAAACCGATCGGCTTTCGAAATACGAGCAGTTTGAGCGTTACAAAGTGCTGATGGAAGAGGAATTTCCCGAAGGGCTGATTTGGGATTTTGCTTATCGGCTCGAAACAGGAAACGAAGTTTGCCGGATCTACAGCCAGAAAACGGGCATCGATATTCACCGCCGTATTCAATGGATGGATTTTTTCCGGTTTATGGCCGAAGAAATGCTGAAACTGGAAAGGGCGTTCCGGGAAGTAAAGGATGTGATTGAATAGACATCAGGCATCAGATCTCAGAAAAAAGATAAAAAATGGACAAACTACTTCAACAAATAGAATTTATCAGGGAAATTGATAAGCTTAAATACATTTTCCGAAAAACGAAGCTGATCAACAGCGACCGGCCGGAGAATGATGCCGAGCACAGCTGGCACCTGGCAGTCATGGCGATTGTTCTGGCAGAACATTCCAACGAGCCTGTTGACCTGGCAAAAGTGATGAAAATGGTGCTGATACACGATATTGTGGAAATTGACAGCGGCGATGTGTTTGCGTATGACACGGTGAAAAGTCACGACAACTTTAATGAAGAGCTGAAAGCCGCAAAACGGATTTTTGGAATTTTACCTAATGAACAAGCCGAAGAATTTATAAATATCTGGATTGAATTTGAAGAGATGAAAACGCCTGAAAGTAAGTTTGCAAGAGCACTCGACCGCCTGGAACCATTGCTTCAAAACGCATCCAACAACGGCGGAACCTGGCGTGAATTTGATGTGAAATTCGATAAAGTGATTGAGAAAAAAAAGGCAATTAAGGACGGATCAGAGGAACTTTGGAAATTTGCAAAGCAATTGATTGACGAAAGTGTAGAAAAAGGTATATTAAAAAAACAGAACACAAATGACGCAAATGTCACAAATTAACACAAATTTTTCTAGTTGCTATTATTTTTTTCAAATATCTTTGGGAGACTTTTCGAAATGTAAAGGTTTGATTTTCTTGCTATAAACTATTTTACTGAAAACTATAAACTGAAATTTGATTGACCAACTTACCATAGACCGGATAAATGAAGCTGCGCACATCGAAGATGTGGTGGGCGATTACGTTACGCTCCGAAAACGGGGTGTGAACCTACTTGGTTTGTGTCCGTTCCATAACGAAAAAACGCCATCGTTTACGGTTTCTCCCGCCAAAGGAATTTTCAAATGTTTCGGGTGCGGAAAGGGCGGAAATTCCGTGCACTTTATCATGGAGCACGAACAGCTTTCGTACGTGGAAGCGCTCAAACACCTTGCCCGGAAATACCACATCGATGTAGTAGAAAAAGAGCTGACTCCTGAACAGGAAGCTGCCAAAAACGACCGTGAAAGCATGCTTCTGGTCAATGATTATGCACAGAAATATTTCACGAATATTCTTCATAACCACATTGATGGGAAAGCAGTCGGTATGGGGTATTTCCGTGAAAGAGGCTTCCGCGATGATATTATTCAGAAATTCCAACTCGGTTTTTGTCTTGAAGAAAGAGATGCTTTTACGAAAGAAGCCATCAGAAACGGCTACAAACAAGAGTATCTGGTAAAAACCGGACTGACCATTGAAGGCGAAAATAATTACGTTGCCGATCGTTTCCGCGGCAGGGTAATGTTTCCTGTACACTCCATTTCGGGAAAAGTGCTGGCTTTTGGCGGACGAATCCTGAAAAAAGACGATAAACTGGCCAAATACGTCAATTCTCCCGAGTCAGAAATTTACAACAAAAGCAGCGAGCTTTACGGTATTTTCTTTGCCAAGCAGGCTATCGTCAGACACGACAGGTGTTACCTGGTGGAAGGCTATACAGATGTGATTTCCATGCACCAGAGCGGGATTGAAAATGTAGTTTCTTCATCAGGAACTTCGCTTACGCCCGGGCAGATTCGGCTAATCCACCGTTTCACAGAAAATGTAACCGTCATCTACGACGGCGATCCGGCCGGAATCAAAGCTTCGCTCCGCGGAATCGATTTATTGCTTGAAGAAGGGATGAATATCCGGGTTTTGCTTCTGCCTGACGGCGATGACCCGGACAGTTTTGCACGCAAACACAACGCTTCTGATTTTGTTGAATTTGTTAATGAGAATTCGGCCGATTTCATCCGTTTCAAAACAAATCTCCTGCTCGAAGATGCCGGAAAAGACCCGATAAAAAGGGCAGGATTGGTACAGGACATCGTGCGGAGCATCGCCATTATCCCCAACCAGATTATCCAGGCAGAATATGTGAAGGAATGCAGTACGCTATTGGATGTGAGTGAACAGATTTTATATCATGAAATTGCCAAAATCAAGAACAAACAGCTGGAAAGTACGCTGATTCGCCCTGGTGATAACAAAACACAAGACAAAACTCAGGCTCCTCCACCGCCAAAACGTCCCATAAAAGAGAATTTTGCGGATGAAGAAATGAATTTAATCCAGCTTTTAATAAAATTCGGCACTCATAAGCTGTATGATTCCACCGATGAAAACGGAGAAAACCACTCAGCAGTAAGTGTGGGAGAGTACCTGCTTTATGAGCTGGAAAACGACGGGATAGTTCTCCAAAATCCGATTTATGAAAAATTGAGACAAGAATACCAAAAAGTGTATACGGAGGATGGTTTCAACGCTGAAAACCATTTTATCCACCACCCTGACGTGGAAATCAGCAGGGTGACAGCAGATATGCTTACCGAAAAATATTCGCTAAGCAAAATCCACAACAAGTACCAAAAACCCAAAACCGATGCAGAAAGGCTGGATGAGCTTGCTCCGAGGTTTATTCTGGAATACAAACTGGCGCTGATAATGAACAATCGGAAAAAGAAAATGCTTGAAATGAAAGAAGCAAACGAATCTCACGATATGGAGAGAATGCAAGAAATCGGTTCAGAAATTACACAAATCAACTATTTGAAGCAAATTTTATCGAAAGAATTAGACCGCGTACTAAATCTACTTTAATTAAAACGGCTTCAAACGTCTTTATTAACATTCCAATTTTAAAACTTATCGTTCTACAAAAGAGTTTTAAGTGAAATAACTTTATTCCTGAAATTACATCCATTTTTGAATCATGACAACAATAAATCAATCTTCCGGCTGGCAAGAATTAGCCGTAAAAGCTTCTCGTTCCCTGAATTTGGTTTCTGACGAAAAAATCAACAAATTTCTTTTAATTTTGGCCGATGAAATCGAAAGAAACTGTTCTGAAATCATCAAAGCCAATGCGTATGATTTGACAAAAATGGAGCCGGGAAATCCGCTTTACGACCGGTTGCAACTGACACCTGAACGAGTGCAGGCAATTGCTTCGGACGTGAGGAATGTGGCCAAACTTCCTTCTCCGCTCGGACGCACACTGATGAAAACCAAGCGACCGAACGGTATGAAGATCACAAAAATTTCTGTTCCTTTCGGTGTGATCGGCGTAATATACGAAGCCCGTCCAAACGTGAGTTTTGATGTATTTTCGCTCTGCTTCAAATCGGGCAATGCCTGTGTGCTGAAAGGTGGTAGCGATGCCCACAATTCCAATCTGACCATTGTGAATATGATAAAAAAAGTGCTGAAAGAGAATGATTTGGATGAAAATATTGTGACATTGCTCCCGGCTGGTCGTGAAGCAACTACTGAACTGATGAGTGCGGTGGGATCTGTGGATATGATAATTCCGCGTGGCGGACAGGGTTTGATAAATTTTGTACGCCAAAATTCTCAGGTTCCCGTTATCGAAACCGGCGCCGGTGTCTGCCATACCTATTTTGATGAATCCGGTGATTTGGAAAAAGGGAAAAACATTGTTTTCAATTCCAAAACCCGCCGTGTAAGCGTTTGCAATTCGTTGGACTGCCTGATTCTGCATGAAAGCAGGTTGGCCGATCTTCCCGAACTCTGCATCCGGATGGCTGAAAAGAATGTGATAATCTACGCCGATGAACCAGCCTATAAAGTTCTTTCCGGAAAATATCCTGATAATCTGCTGAAAGAAGCCGACGAAACAAGCTTCGGAACAGAATTTTTGGACTATAAAATGGCGGTGAAAACGGTTAAAAACATCAGTGATGCCATTGAGCAAATCACAAAATACAGCTCCAAGCACAGCGAATGCATTGTTACAGAGAATAAAAAAACAGCCGAATTATTTACCAAAAGTGTGGATGCATCGTGCGTTTATACCAACGTCTCAACGGCTTTCACCGATGGAGCGCAGTTCGGACTTGGTGCCGAAATCGGCATCAGCACACAAAAACTACATGCACGCGGACCGATGGGCCTGGAGGAACTTTGCTCGTATAAGTGGGTGATTGAGGGC
>CAZIRA010000060.1:4109-11435 GCA_964541615.1 uncultured Paludibacter sp. | reverse complement strand
ACGCGGACCGATGGGCCTGGAGGAACTTTGCTCGTATAAGTGGGTGATTGAGGGCGATGGGCAGGTGAGATAACCCCCCTAAATCCCCCAAGGGGGACTTTTTTATTTTACTTTTCGTACAACAAAAAATTATATTAACATCTTATTCTCCCTTTAGGGGGTTAGGGGGCCTTATGAGTACACTTGGAAATTTTATCTGGATTATATTTGGCGGATTTGTTATCGCCATTGAATATGTAATTGCCAGTATTACGCTGATGATCACGATTATTGGCATTCCTTTCGGGTTGCAGTCGCTTAAATTGGCGGAACTGTCTCTGTTTCCTTTCGGCAGAAAAATTGTGCACAATGAAACTTCATCCGGCTGTATTTCGGTGCTGATGAATATCATTTGGTTCTTTATAGGCGGACTGCCGATAGCACTGACGCATTTACTTTTTGGCATTCTGTTCTACATCACCATTATCGGAATTCCATTTGGGACCCAGCATTTTAAGCTGATGAAACTGGCGTTTGTTCCGTTTGGAAAGAAAATTGTGATTTCCTGATTGATATTTTATTAAAATAGGGGTATTTCCCTTGGTTTTTGCACCAAAAATCTAACTTTTCTGCAACCTTTTTGTTTCATAATTGGCTATAATTCACTATTTTTCAAATATTTTTAACTTTTTTATTGGAAATCCAAAAAAAATTCTTTCCTTTGTCCGTTGAAAGGAAAGTGTATTTCTCGCATGGTTCGAAATCAGACAATTCTCTCCAAGTTTTATTGAAAGAAAATTGTGTTTTTTAACCTTCCGTTTTCTATACTATTTCTATAATCACAATTTTTTATTCAATTTTTTTATTTTATCTATGAACATTTATTTTGGAAACCTGAGCTACAAAGTTCGGGAAAATGATTTGCAAAACATTCTTGCAGAGTACGGTGAAATCTCATCATGCAAAATTATCAAAGATCGTGAAACTGGCAAATCAAAAGGTTTCGGTTTTGTTGAAATGCCAAACGACGAAGAAGCAACAAAAGTTATCGAAGAACTTAACGGCGCTGAACTCGACGGACGTACCGTAGTTGTAAAAGAAGCTAAACCGAAAGCTTAATATCTTTCGTAAGGACATTGAAACTTCCATCTCAGTAGTGAGATGGAAGTTTTTTTATGGCATCATACCGCGCAAAAGAAGCGGTTCGTCGGTGGTAATAAAATCAACTTTCCAATCCAGCATTTGACGGATATCTTCCGGTTTATTGACCGTCCACACATTCACTTTGAGCCCAAGATCATGTGCTTCCTTAATCCATTCAGGATTCTTACGGATGACTGAATGATGATAATCAATACCCGATGCTCCGATTTCTTTCATTACTTTGGGTGATAAATCGCCGTTCAGATAGTAAACTTCCGCCTTTGGATCAAGATGTATCAGCTTTGTGGTAAAATTCAAGCCAAAAGAAATATACTCCACCCGGTTTTGAAGGCAGAATGAGTTGACCATTCTGAGAGTTTTCTTTGCCAATTCATCTTCCTGCGCTTTCGTTCGGTGTTTTTTCAGTTCAATAATCAATTTGATGGATTTCGTCTTTTTGAATACTTTTAAATATTCTTTCAGCGTAGGCATCGGTTCGCCATTCTGCAAAATTATGGATTTCAACACTTTTGAATCGGTGTCCTGAACTGAAAATTTCTCCCCGTTGTAGAAGATCGAATCATCGTGATTGACCATTGGGACACCATCTGCTGACAACCAAACATCCATTTCAGAACCGTAAACTGCGATGGAATCGGCTTTTATTAATGCAGAAATAGAATTTTGCGCCGAACCGGACGTTTTCCAAAATCCGCGATGAGCAATGATTTGCGTTTGTGCGGATAGCAACTGGCTTATAATAAACAGGTTGAGAAGAATAAAAAGCTTTTTCATGAAAATAGATGTTTTATTGAATCGCAAAGTTAACAAGCTTACTTCAAATTACAAATTTAGAAACGAAACTTTAATCTGTATGGATGCTAAGGAAATGAATTGTAGTTTTTTGGATGTCAGATAGCCGGTTTGTTGACTCTTTTTTGTAATTTTGTCACCTAAGAAATGCGTATTATGCTGAAAGAAATATTCAAAAATTCCGGAATTTTCGGAAAACTGCTAATGCTGTTTTTCGTGTTTTTTGTTCTGTCTTTGGTGGGAATGCTGATAGTCAATCTTGCTTTTGGAAACACTACTGACGTCCAGATTCTGAAAATAAATCAGCTGATTCTGTCTGTTTTTACGCTGTTACTGCCTCCGGTTATCTGCGGATACTTATGGTACGAAAAACCCCGGAAAGCATTTTCGCTTCATCGGATGCCGACTGCAAAGCAGACTATTCTGTCCATCGTTTTGATTTTCAGCATTTCACCTTTCATCAACCTTCTCGCTCACATCAACGAACAGATGGTACTCCCGGAATTTCTTTCCGGTGTCGAAAACCAATTTCGGGAAATGGAAGACCGTGCGGGCGAGCTAACCAAACAAATGCTCGATGTAAGCACGTTGAACGGCTTATTTTTCAATCTATTTGTAATGGCGGCAATGCCTGCATTTGGTGAGGAACTTTTCTGCCGGGGAGCTTTGCAGAATATTTTTTCTGAAAACAGGAATAAATACGTGGCTGTGTGGATTGTAGCTGTCATTTTTAGCTTGATCCACTTCCAGATGTATGGTTTTCTGCCACGATTAGTACTTGGAGGACTGCTCGGTTACCTGCTAGTGTGGTCGGGAAGTTTGTGGCTACCCATACTTATCCACTTTATAAATAATGCCACCATTGTACTCATGTACTATTTTGGAAGTGAAAACGGGGCAATGGAAACCATGGAAAACCTCGGAAAAGCCGAAACCTGGGGATATGGAATAGTAAGTGCGATGGTATCGGGAGTTATTATCTGGTATATAGCCCACCCAAACCCTCCCAAAGGGAGGGATTTTGCAAAATAAAAATTGGATTGGATTTTTAGCATTCTGAAAAGGAGCCTCCCCTTTGGGGAGGCTGGAGGGGCTTTACCTTCTCTCAGCCACAATCATCAGCGCTTCTTCGCGCAGGAAATCAGGCAGTTGGATATTTCGCAACTGCAAACTGCGAAGCCACGGCGCTACGTCATTCTCCTTCATTGAATAGAAAACTTCCGACACAGTTTCCACTTGTTTTCTGGAGAAACTATCAGGAGAAATTCCGGCGAGACTGTCCAATTCTTCATCGTCGAAATATTCTATTTTGGTGTCGATAATCTGTAAGTTTTCACGGTCGCAAACTTCGTGTGCACCGCAACATTCCGGGTTTTCGTTGATTACCACATCAATCTGCTCATTTTTACCTTTTCGGTTAAAATAAGTGGCTACAAAAACAACAAGACCAACAAAAATCAATAATAAAATTAAAGCCAGCATCTCTTTTTGATATACGAATTTCGAATTTATTTTTCAATAAAGAAAAATTCCTCGATTATCAGGTTCTGATTAGAAACTGAAATCATAATTTTCTCCATTTCAAAAATTGAAACAATTTTCAGCCTGCAAAGTTAGAAAATAAAGTGCAAAATTGGTTTTTTTAACGCTCATTTATTGGATTTTATACAATAAAACAAGTATTTATAGGTTTTTATAACTGTCCTCTTACCCCCTAAAGTGGAATTGTAAGCAATAATCAAAAATGTATTATTTTTCAACAGTGGTTAAAAGAAAGTATTCTCTTCATACAGTGTTCAAAAAATTACCTGTTTCTCCCTTCAGGGAGTTAGGGGTCGTTTTGATTATTTTATTGCTCACCGGATGTTCCACGAGCAAAAACACCAACATGTCGCGTCGCTATCACGCCATGCTGACCAAGTACAACATTGCCTTCAACGGAAATGTGAGCTATAAGGACGGCATGGATAACATTGCGAAAGCGAATAAAGATGACTACTCCGGAATCATCCATATGTTCCCCATTAGCAATCACGCCAACGCCACAAGCGCGAGCGGAAATATGGACCGTGTGATTGAGAAAAACCGAAAAGCCATCAAACTGCATTCCATCAAAAAAAAGCCCGAACGTGATTACCGCAAAATGCGCGACCCAAAATATCAGGCATGGTATAACCAAAACGAGTATAATCCCGAACTTCGGAAAGCCTGGCTACAACTGGGAAAGGCGGAATTTCACAAAGGCGATTTTCTGGGTTCGGTGGGAACATTTTCATACCTCACCCGGTTTTACGCATCCACGCCAGATGTGGTAACGGAAGCGCAACTCTGGATGGCACGCGCGTACAGCGAACTGGACTGGCTTTATGAAGCAGAAGATGTTCTCAAAAAAATAAAAAAAGAGCAAATTACAGCAGAAATTTCCGGACTTTACAATTCCGCATGGGCAGATTTACTGATTAAGCAAAAAGAATACCGGCAGGCTATACCGTACCTGAAATCGGCAATAGAGAGCGAAAAAAACAAAAAACAGCGCACCCGCTTTCATTACGTGATGGCACAACTGCTGGAACGAACCGGTGACAAACAAGGTGCCGTGGAAAATTATTCTCGCGTAATCAGCTCTACACCACCTTACGAAATGGATTTCAATGCGCGTATCAATAGGGCGCAACTTCTCTCAAAAAACACGGCAAGCATTGAAAGCGAGCTGAAACGAATGGCTCGAAACCGCAACAACAAAGATTATCTGGACCAAATTTATACCGCGCTGGGCAATATTTTTCTGAACGAAAAAGACAGCACGAAATCCATTGAATATTACAATCTTGCCATTGAAAAAAGTACCCGAAACGGTGTTGAGAAAGGCGTTCCGCTGGTCACGATGGGCGATTTGTACTACAACAAACGGGATTACGTGAAAGCGCATCCGTTTTACGACGAAGCATCCAAGATTTACACCAACGAATTCGATGGTTTTAAGCGGATTAGTCACCGTGCGGAAGTGCTGGGCGAATTAGTAAAGGAGTATGAAATTGTGCACTTGCAGGACAGCTTGCAGGCGCTGGCAGGTATGTCCGAAAAAGAGCGTCTGCTGGCTATCAACAGGGTGATTGAAAAGATAAAAGAAGATGAAAAAGCCGAAGAAGAGAGCAAGCTGGTGGCTCAAAACCGGATGGACGATGATTTTGCCATGCCGATGCAACCGATTGGTGCGGGTGCTGGCGACTGGTATTTTTACAACCCAATGAATGTAAACAACGGAAAAAACGACTTTCGCCGCCGATGGGGAAACCGGAAATTGGAGGATAACTGGCGACGTGCGAATAAATCGGCTTCGCTTTTCGCTGAAAATGAAAATGCACAGGACACTACTCAAATATCGGACAGCACGATGATAGCCGGAAATGACACAACCAAAATTTCAGACCCTGACATCCCGCAATTCACCCAAACTTCCGACAAGAAAAGCGTGGATTATTACCTGGCTCAAATTCCGTTTACGCAGGCACAAAAGGAAAAATCCAATGAGCAAATTGCCACCGGATTGTACAATATGGCGTTTGTTTACAAGGATAAAATTGAGGATTATCCGCTCGCTTACAAGACGTTTGGAGAATTTCAAAAACGATTTGGTACGGACGACCGAATTCTGGAAACGCTCTATCATCGCTTCCTTTTGGCATCCAAAGAGAATAACCCGACACTCGCCAATCAGTTTCGAGACGAGATTTTGGCACAATACGCCGACAGCAAATATGCCGAAATGCTTGCCGACCCGGACTTTATCCGCAATCAGCAACGAATGTTTGAAGAACAGGATTTTATTTACGGAAAAACCTACTCGGCATTCACGCACAGCGATTATAAGACCGTTTTTGCCAGCACGGAAGAGATAAAACGGAAGTTTCCGCTCTCTACTCTGCTTCCGCAATTTGAATTTCTGAACACGCTCAGTATCGGGAAAACCGAAGGTTCTGAGAAATTTGAAAAGTCGCTGAACGAACTGGTGGAAAATTATCCCGAAAGCAGTATTGGTGCAATGTCCAAGGATATTTTGGCTCTCCTGAAACAAGGGAATATTGCCCAACAAGGAAAAACTTTCGGCTCATTACTCACCAAACGGGAGCAGGAAAATCTGACACCCGAAGAGAAAGAAGCACAAAGTTTCTCTGAACTGAAATTTGCACCGCACCGCGTGATGCTGATTACAGATGCTGATAATGAAGCGATTAACAAGCTACAATACAACCTCGCCATTTTCAATTTCTCCCGGTTTATGATTAAGGATTTCGGATTTCAGCTGACTCAGGTCGATGCTGAAAAACGGGCACTTTCTGTAATGAATCTGACATCGTACAACGAAGGAATCTGGTACCAAAACACGCTGGCAACAGACGCCGAATTGGTTGAGCAAATGGAAGAAATGAACGTGAAACAGGTAATCATTTCGGAAGATAATTTCGGAAAATTACGTACCGTTTTTACGTTGGATGATTACCTGACATTTAATCAGGATGTGCTGAGCAAGGACGTTCCAACGGCTTTGCTGACCGCCAATGAAGCCCCGAAACCGGAGAA
Source organism: uncultured Paludibacter sp. (assembly GCA_964541615.1). Taxonomy (GTDB): domain Bacteria; phylum Bacteroidota; class Bacteroidia; order Bacteroidales; family Paludibacteraceae; genus UPXZ01. The sequence goes on along the minus strand of CAZIRA010000060.1, from coordinate 4,919 downwards.
AAAACAAACGACCGTAAAAATTATTGACGGGACAAAAACAGACCTGTCCCCTAACCCTCCTGAAACAAGTTCGGGACAAGCTCTTAAGGGGGAATTGGAAGTGCAACAATCTGATGTTGTGCAAAATGCTGAAATTATTAAAGAACAGCCGAAGGAGGTTTCACAAAACCGAAATATTTCTATTCCGACTGAAATAAGTTCGCAAAAGCAAGCAACATCAACTCAACAGCCCCCAAAATCCACCGAAAGGGGACTTACAGAGCGACCAATAGAGGTTGTTCAATCCGTAAAAGAGCAAAAACCTGCGGAGCAATCGAAATCGACTGAACAGCCAAAACTTGTTCAGCAACAGCAAGTTGAAAAATCTAAACAAACTGAACCGAAACAGAATGACACTCAGAAAATAATATCCGAAAAGTACACTGAAATCCCCCCTTCGGGGAGCGGGGGGGCTTTGTACGCATTCAACGCCAACGCACCACATTACGTGGCATTTTATATTCCTCGTGGCGGACGGTTTGATTTTGATCAGGTGAAAAAAGCGCTGGATGAGTACAATGCTGCAAACTACGCCACCATGAATTTGAAGGTAACACTGGAAGAATTTGGGCGGGAAAGTATTATCTTTGTAAGCACATTTGCCGATGCCAATGTGGCAAAATCGTACTTCCTGCGGATGCTCAAGGAACCGACAATCGTAAAAGCCACATCGGCCATGAACAAGCGAAACTTAGTTGGGACACGAGATAACCTGAATACAATGCTTCATAATAATGCGCTGGATGTGTATTTTGAGTTTATGAGGGAATA
>CAZIRA010000060.1:0-4009 GCA_964541615.1 uncultured Paludibacter sp. | reverse complement strand
ATACAATGCTTCATAATAATGCGCTGGATGTGTATTTTGAGTTTATGAGGGAATATTACCTGAAATAAGAAGCCCCCTAAATCTGCCAAAGGCCGACAGTTCCCCCAAGGAGTACTTTGTCTGAACTGTGATTTTAGGATGATTTTTATGATGAGCCGATTATGTAAGTGATAATTATCGAAATGGGATTAAGTTTTAAACCAACAAATTTTTTCGATTCGAATGAAATATATTTTGATGCAATCGAAATAATCTTTGCAGTTTATCATCAAAAATATTAAACCTCTACCGGGGTTTGCATTACATTTTTTTAAATGCAATAAATATTCTGCCACGTTGTGGTTTTTCTTTGCAACAGCGACGCAAAATATTTGTAGAAAACTAACATTAACCTCACGAACCAAAGTCCCCCTTGGGGGATTTAGGGGGCTGAAATTTGTAGGAGCTTTATGAACCGAATACTTTGGGCCGACGACGAAATTGACCTGCTGCGACCGTATGTAATTTTTCTGAAAGAGAAAGGTTACCATGTATCTACCGTTACAAACGGAAAAGATGCCATTGACCTGTGTCAGAAGGAGAGTTTTGACATCATTTTTCTGGATGAAAATATGCCCGGACTGAGCGGACTGGAAACGCTCACACAAATCAAAGCCATCGATCCGAATGTTCCGTTGGTGATGATTACGAAAAGCGAGGAAGAAGACATTATGAACATGGCCATCGGGAATAAGATAGCCGATTACCTGACTAAGCCGGTCAATCCGAGTCAAATCCTGCTCACACTGAAAAAGAATATCCACAAGCGCGAAATTGTATCTGAACACGCCACAACCACCTATCAGCAGGAATTCCGAAACATAGGAATGCAGATATCCGACAGTCTGACCTGGACAGATTGGGTGGAAGTGTATAAAAAGCTGGTTTTCTGGGAACTGGAGCTTGCCGAAGCGGATAATAATATGGATGAAATGCTCCGGATGCAGAAAGACGAGGCCAACAGCACATTCAATAAATTCATCAAAAAAAATTATATGGACTGGATGGCAAATCCTGCGAGCCGTCCGATGATAAGCACAGATCTGATCAAAAACAAAGTATTCCCGCTGCTGGATGAAGGCGAAAAAGTGTTTCTGGTCGTTGTGGATAATTTCCGCTACGACCAGTGGCTCATCATTCGCGAAGTACTCAATGAATTTTACACATTTACCGAAGAAGAAACCTATTGCAGCATCCTTCCTACAGCAACTCAATATGCCCGAAATGCAATTTTCTCGGGATTGATGCCACTGCAAATTCAACAAATGTATCCCCACCTATGGATTGAAGAGGAGGATGAAGAAGGGAAAAATATCCACGAAGAAGCGCTATTGAAGACCCAGTTTGACCGTTTCAGGAAGAAATACTCCTTCTCATTCAACAAAGTTTTCGAAAGCAGCTACTGTCAGAAAGTGATTGACCAGCTTCCAAGAATGGAAAGTAACAACCTGAACGTGGTGGTACTCAACTTTATCGACATGCTATCACACGCCCGCACCGAAAGCAAAATGATGCGTGAACTCGCCAACGACGAAAAAGCTTATCGCTCACTCACCCTGTCGTGGTTCCGCCATTCGGCTACGTATGATTTATTCAAAGCCATTGCTCACCGCGGTTATAAAGTAATTTTAACCACCGACCACGGCACCATTCAGGTAAATAATGCCATCAAAGTGGTTGGCGATAAAAACGTGAATACCAACCTGCGTTACAAAGTGGGTAAAAACCTGAGTTACAACAAAAAAGAGGTGTTCGAAATCCTGCAACCGCAGAAAGCCGGTCTGCCAAGCCCCAACGTAAGCTCTGCCTATATCTTTGCCGGAAACGACGACTTTTTCGCCTATCCAAACAACTTCAACTACTACGTAAGCTATTACAAAAACACATTCCAGCACGGCGGAATTTCGCTGGAAGAGATGATAATTCCGATTGTAACCATGGAGCCGAAGTAAAGGTCTGAACTTTGATTTAGGGTGATTTTTTTTTGAATAATATGATAGCAAATTGCGGTTTTGAACCGCAATTTTGCATTGAATAGACTTTATACTCAAACAATTTCCACATATTTTTTGTAAATTTGTACTTTCAAATAATTGAGAAAATATTCGATTTCCCAATCGTAAATCTAAATTTTTTAAATCGTAAATGAGAACCTACACTTCCGTAAAAGACCTGGGCAACCTTCAGGACGCCTTAAAAGAAGCGCTTGAAATCAAGAAAAACCGCTACGCCTACAAGCAGTTGGGCGAAAATAAAACGCTGTTGATGGTGTTTTTCAATTCGAGTTTAAGAACCCGGCTCAGTACCCAAAAAGCAGGAATGAACCTCGGAATGAATACCATGGTGCTCGATATCAATCAGGGTGCCTGGAAACTCGAAACCGAGCGGGGCGTGATTATGGACGGCGATAAACCGGAGCATATACTTGAAGCCATTCCCGTGATGGGAACGTATTGCGACATCATTGGCGTGAGGGCTTTCGCTCAGTTTGAGGATAAGGAATTTGATTATCAGGAAACCATTCTCAATCAGTTTATTCAATACTCCGGTAAACCCGTTTTCAGTATGGAAGCCGCTACAGGGCATCCATTGCAGGCATTTGCCGATTTGATAACGATAGAGGAATATAAACGCACAGCTCGCCCGAAAGTGGTTCTTACCTGGGCTCCACACCCGAAAGCACTTCCTCAGGCTGTGCCGAACTCGTTTGCCGATTTTATGAACGAAGCGGATGTGGATTTCGTGATTACGCACCCGGAAGGTTATGAATTAAGTGAGAAATTCGTGCGTGGTGCGCGCGTGGAATACGACCAGATGAAGGCTTTTGAAGGAGCAGATTTTATTTATGCCAAAAACTGGGCGGCTTATCAGGATCCGAATTACGGCAAAATCCTCTCTACCGACCGTTCCTGGACCGTTTCCGAACGACAAATGGCAGTAACCAACAACGCTTATTTTATGCACTGTCTGCCCGTTCGCCGCAATATGATTGTAACCGATGATGTGATTGAAAGTCCGCAATCCATCGTTATCCCACAGGCTGCAAACCGTGAAATTTCGGCGCAGTATATTATTAAAAAAATGCTGGAAAGTACTGCCCCCTAACCCTCCCGAAACAAGTTTCCCGATATAAAATCGGCACTGGCAGGGACAGGCTCTGAAGGGGGGCTTTGGTGTACAACACAAATGAATGCAAATATTTAATGTGAACATTTTGATTAAATTGAAATATTCATTCTAAATAAACGGATTAGTAAAAACAAATAATAATATTAAAAATGACAAATATAAATCTCGAAAATACAGATAATCGTGAATTACGTTCAACAACTCCCCCTTCAGGAGGTTGGGGGGCAGTTGATGCAAGCGATATAATCAAAGCTTCCATCCGCAACATTCCTGACTTTCCGATACCCGGAATTCAGTTTAAAGACATCACTACTGCTCTGAAAAATCCGCAAGTTCTTCAACTGATGACCGATACGCTATACGATTACTACAAAAACAAAGGAATAACCAAAGTGGTAGGTGTGGAAAGCCGTGGTTTCGTAATCGGAAGCATTCTGGCTTATAAACTGAATGCAGGATTTGTATTGCTTCGCAAACCGGGTAAACTTCCTGCCGAAACTTTTAGTTTGAAGTACGAGCTGGAATACGGAGTTGACGGCCTTGAAATACACAAGGATGCCATCGAACCCGATGATGTAATACTGCTTCACGACGACCTGCTTGCCACCGGCGGAAGCGCCAATGCCTCGTTGCAGTTGCTGCGCAAGTTCGGCGACAATCCGATTTACGTCAGTTTCCTGATCGAACTGCTTGAACTGGAGGGAATTACACGTTTGGATGAAGCAATGGATGTGTATTCACTGGTGCAGTTTTAGCCCCCTATCCCGATAACTATCGGGACCCCGAAGGGGGAATTTGTCTGAACTGTGATTTGAATGATTTACGTGATTATTGATGATAT
>CAZIRA010000059.1:0-16303 GCA_964541615.1 uncultured Paludibacter sp. | reverse complement strand
TGAAGGGGTACGCCCGTATGAGCGGACAGCCATTGGCTGCCGATGCCGAAGTGCTGTATGCGCTGATACGAAGATATGGGGTAGATCTGTATTTACGCAGCTATAGTAATCAAACCGAGAATATTGATAAGTTGATAGAAGAGCTGGAAAAAACAGAACACGCAGACCGGCTGGCCGCTTTGGGACTTACTTCTGTTTTTGACGAATTAGTTGCCGCACAGCAAGCTTTCAAATCAATTTACTTAGAGCAGTCGGAAGCCAATGCCTCACTTCGTGTTACTCCATCGGCAAGCAGTCTTCGCAAACGGCTGGAAAATTCGATCCGCAACTACCTGCAATTTGTACATGCCATGAAAGATGTAGATGGTTGGAGCCTGCTCTATGCCGAACTCAATGAGCTGGCAAAAGCAGCCCGCAACTCCAAGCAGTCTCGTGCTTCCACACCGGCCTTGTAGTTTTTCTTTTTTTTGGGGGTAAAAAGAGAAGTATGATTACAGAATTTTCTTTGCTCTCTAAAGTCAATAAAAAAGGATGCCACCCTTGGAGCATCCTTTTTTATTAATATCAATCATTGATCTATTTCAGTTCTTTTATCTTCACATTTTGAAACCAAACCTCGTCTCCATGGTCTTGAAGCAGGATCAGTCCTTCTTCAGCGTTTCCGAAGTTAGGCCAGTCTTTGTATTTGCTGAAGTCAACCAGTGCTTCCCACATTTGGTTATTGCGCTCATATTCAACGATTTTGATGCCGTTCAACCAATGTTCAACATGATTGTCTTTCACAACAACCATAGCCGTATTAAAGAATCCTTTTCTGAAAGGTTTGTCTTTTGGAGCAGGAATCAGATCATACAGTGAGCCGAGTGTTCTGTTGCCGTTTACTCCCAGTTTTGCATCCGGGTGCTTAGCGTCGTCAAGGATTTGGAATTCGCAACCGATAGCTGATCCTTGTCCTTTATTCAACTCTGTATCAACGAAATATTTGATACCGCTGTTGGCACCTTCAGTGATTTTGAAATCAACTTTCAACACAAAATTTTTGTACGGACGAGTTGTAACAATGTCACCGCCGTTGGTCGATTCACCGCCGTCGCTTTTCATCACTTTCAGGAATCCATCTTCGATTTTCCAACCTTTTTCAGGAAAACCATCCAGTTTTGCTCCACGCCATCCGTTGGTAGTTTTTCCGTCCCAAAGCAGTTTCCAGCCAGCTTTCGCTTCACGGTCTGAAATAGTGTTTGCAATCGTATTTATTTGTTTAATATCTTTATTATCAGGTGATTTGAACTGGTCAAGGTTCTCCGTCATAATCCGGATATTTTTCCAAGCAACCGTTTTGCCTTCCAGGTCTTTATTTCCTATTGAGTGTACCTGCAGGCCGATAAAACCGGTTTGAGTAACATCATCAAGCAGTTCTGAGCATTGAATTCCATTTACCCAAGTGCGGATAGAATTTCCGATAGCTTCGATGCGTGCTTTGTTCCATTCGTTGTTTTTGAATGCTTTCTGCCCTGCCGGATTGTAGGTCATCGGATACAGCCAGCCTCTGCGGGCTTCATCATAAATACCTCCTGTCCATGCTCTGGACGATGGATCAATCTCAAACTGATAGCCGTGCACCGTGCCGTCTCTGTACTCTTTCAGGCTGTTGCTTCTAAACTGCACGCCGGAATTCAAGCCGTCGTCAACTTTGAAATCAAACTCAAGAATAAAATCACCATACATTTTATTGGATCTCATAAATGTATTCGGAGTTCCCATTTTAGAGATGCCTACAATGGTTTTATCCACCACTTTATAGTCAGCCGTTCCATTGATTTTAGTCCATCCTTTCAGGTTTCTGCCATTGAAAAGCTCCTGCCATTTCGCCTGCTGTGCAACTGTAGAAAGCGAAATCAAGGAAATCACAATTAAAAATAATCCTTTTTTCATTTTTCGTTATTAAATTAAATTTTATAAAACTCTTGCCATTCTTTTCTTGGTGCAACACCTGCCAAAAGCGCGTTTGCAAATGGTGCATTGGTGATTTGTTTTGTTTTTCTATCGAATTTGAGATTCGTATTGGTTTGCTGCGCAATTACTCCCAGGCAGAAAACCTGGCTCAACGGTCCGCTGATGTGGAACGGCGAGCGCGTTCTTTCTTTTCCAAGACAACCGAGCAGGAAGTTTGCGTAGTGGTTTGACGGGCTTTTTGGAACTTCCGGAAGATTTTTCTCCATTGCTTTGGCTTTATCTTCCGGAATAATGCTCAGCGTGCTGCCGTGAGAACCGCCTTTGAAGGTCAAATCTTTTCCGTAAATCTCTTTTCCCGGATTCAACTTTGCCGGCTGGATAGCTCCTCCAGCCACTGTAGGAATGTTCGGATCAAGCTCAATTGCACCATAGCCAGCTGGTACTTGCGGAATATTATCCACTCCATCATACCATGTCACCGAAACTGGAGGCATTTTCTTCCTTTTCGGGAATTTAAATTCAATGGTGCTTGACATAGGGAAGAAGTATTGGTTATAACCTGACAATCTGATCGGATTGATCTCTTCCGGCAATCCCAACTCCAAAAATTCATGTGCCGTATCAATCAAATGAGCTCCCCAGTCGCCGAGAGCACCCATTCCGAAGTCGTACCAGCAACGCCATTGACCCAAGTGAAAGTCTTTGTTATAATCGTGGTAAGGCACTGCTGATAGCCATGTATCCCAATCCAATGTACCTGGAAGAGGTTCTTTGTCTGGGAATTTGGTGATTTTCGTATCCCAACCATGCCAGCGTCTTGGATTGTTCATGTGAGCCGTGATTTTGGTTACATCTTTGATGATTCCGGCATCTTTCCATGCTTTGAACTGGAAATAATTTCCTTCGGAATGTCCCTGGTTGCCCATTTGAGTCACCACGTGAGGATATTTCAAAGAGGCATCAATCAGCAGTTGAGATTCGTAGAAAGTTCTTGTCAAAGGTTTTTCCACATATACATGTTTGCCTGATTTAATGGATAGCATACAAACCGGAAAGTGCGAATGATCGGGTGTGCAGACTACTACAGCATCAAAATCGCCGGCCGCCTTATCAAACATTACCCGGAAATCTTTGAAAGTTTTTGCTTTTGGATGAAGTGAAACTGCCTGTGAAGTATGCGGTGCGCCTAAATCAACATCACACAATGCGACAATATTGGCTAATCCGGTCTTGTCAAATTCTTTTAACACTTCAAGTCCCCTGTTGCCGATACCGACAAAAGCAATGTTCACTTTGTTGCTGGCACCGACTATCCGATTGTAACTTTGAGCAGTCTGATTGATCGCTGCGGTTGCTTTAGAAGCTATTCCGCTGAATGCCAGTCCGGCCGAAGCCATAGCGGCGCTTCTTAAAAACTCTCTTCTGGTTGTCATGGTATTTATAATTTTAATTCGTTGATAGTTAATGACAACAAAAATAGTAATTAATTACCTTTCTATGGTATAGAAAAATACACAAAGTTTCTAAAAAAGTTAAATAGGTTTAATTTTGAAAAGAATTGAATTGAAATTGCAATAATGTGGCTGGAAAGAAGGAAGATTTACTGATATTTTTTTTAGAATTTCGGAATAAAAAACAGACTGGCTCCTAATATACTGATTACGGCTCCCACAACCTGGCGGGTCGTAATTTTTTCATTAAACATTACAGCTGAAGGAATAATGATAAAGATTGGAACCAATCCCATCAGCATGGATGCGATACCAGCTTGGGTGTGCTGAACAGCAAATAGAGAAAGCGAAACTCCGATAAAAGGACCAAAAACAGTTCCAACGGTGACTGATTTCATGGCTGTGAAATCTGTGATACCGACAAAAACTTTTTTCCATCTACCAAGAATCGTGATGAAAACTACAAAGCTGAAGAAACCAAATATAGCACGAATTTGCGTAGCTGCAACCGGATCGTAATCTCCCATCCCTTTTTTGCTTAGAATCAAACCAACGGCCTGCCCAAGTGCACCACCAAATGCAAGGAGAAATCCCTTCAAGGAGATATTTAGCTTCATTTGACGATTGGAAATGGCAATAATAATTCCCGAAATACTGATAAAAATTGCAATAACACTCATCATCGAGAGAATTTCAGCAAGAAAAGCCCAGCCAATCAATGCAGTAAGCATCGGATGAAAACTCATGATTAGTGCTGCCGTACGGGATCCAATAACCGAGTAGGATTTGAAAAGCATCAAGTCACCCAGAAAAAAACCTACGAATCCTGAAATAGCCAGCCATAACCAGTTGTGATAGGATGCATCTATAGGAAAAAACATGCCTCGCGTTACCAATGTAGTCATTCCTAAAAAGAAAATTGCCAAGAATAAGCGAATTATATTCACTTGCAATGATCCGATTTGCTTTCCAGCTTTTTCAAAATAAAGAGCGCTGAATGTCCAGGATACCGACACTAAAAGCGCTGCAATTTCTCCAATGTGTAATTGAAAATAGTTCAATTGTTGCTGATTTATAGAAATTATTGGTTACGATTTGCTCAACTAAAAAAAGAGACATCAACAAACCGTTAATATCTCTTTTCTTTGAGAGCGGAAGACGGGGCTCAAACCCGCGACCCTCAGCTTGGAAGGCTAATGCTCTATCAACTGAGCTACTTCCGCAAAATACCCCTAAGTCCCTAAAGGGGATTTTTAAGCCTCCCCTTCGGGGAGTCGGGAGGGGCTGTGGGCAGTGAAGGATTCGAACCTCCGAAGTCGAAAGACAGCTGAGTTACAGTCAGCCCCAGTTGGCCACTTTGGTAACTGCCCAATTTGTTTGGTTTATTAGTTAATTGTTAAAAAAAAATTCAACTATTCAACTATTTGACTATTCAACCAAATTTGCGAGTGCAAAGGTATATAAAACTTTTTATTTACCAAATAATATTTGCCATTTTTATAGCAGTAATTGCAGCTTCGTCACCCTTATTTCCGTGAATTCCTCCTGCTCTGTCTTTTGCCTGCTGTAACGTGTTGGTTGTCAAAACTCCAAAAATAACCGGACATCCGTCGGCTCTTAAATTCAATTCGGTAATCCCCTGTGTAATTCCTTCACAAACGTAGGTAAAGTGAGGCGTATCACCCTGAATTACACATCCAATTACAATTATTGCATCGTATTTATTCACTTTTTTACCGGAAACAGTTTTCTTTTCGGCCGATAATCTGGATGCAGCATAAGTCAATTCGAATGTTCCAGGAACGTGAACTACATGAATGTTATTTTCATTTACACCGTTTTCTGTCAACGTTTCGAAAGCTCCGTTGAGCATCGCCATGGTTATTCCCGGATTCCAATCGGCCACTGCAATTACATAAGATTGACTTGATATTACCTCTTTGTCTGGCATTAAATCAGAATTATACTCAGAAAGATTTTGATATTTTGTAGCCATTTTATTATTTTTGATTATAATATGCTGTTAATTAAACCTATATAATACAATAAAAAACTGCTATCACTTAGAGTGAAAGCAGTTTTTTATGTTTTTACTAAAAATTATTTTTGAACACGTGCGATATATTTATCGATATCGTATGCTTCGCTGCTTGCAGGATAATCGTCTTTTATCTGAGTGTACATTTTTTCAGCCTCAGCATTATTGCCTTTTGTTTCGTAAAGAATTCCGGCTTTTTTCAGATAAATCGGTGCAAGTTCGTTTTTCTCAGCTATAGCTTTTTTGTAGAAACCTTGTGCTTTGTCGGCTTCACCCAATTCAGCATAAGAATCACCGGTAAGACCTACCACAGAAGTTTTGAAGTAGTTGTCAGTTCCGTCGTATTGAGAAAGATATTTAACAGCATCCTGGTATTTTCCTAATTTGAAATAGCAAATTCCAGTGTAAGCTGCAGCTAAATTACCACTTTTTGTCATGCCATATTCAGAAGCTATTTCTTTGAAACCCATCACATTAGCACCATCACCTTCCAATGCTACCTTGAAAGAGTCGACTGCGAAATATTCTTGCGCTTTATACATAGCGTTTTCGGCAGCTATTTCTCTTGGTTTTTGGTAAAAATTGCGGAATGCCATGATGGCAAGCACTAACAATACTACTACGCCTATGCCAATTAAGATTTTCTTTTGATTTTTTTCGATAAATGCTTCAGAAGTGCTGATGATATTTCCTACATTTTCTTGAATTTGCTCTTCTTTCTTGCTTTCAATTTTCTTTGCCATACAAAAGGAGATAAGTTTTTAAATTTAGACTGCAAAAGTATAACTTTTCTTTTAGATAACGAAATTAATATGTGAATTTTATTTCAAAACTTCCCTAACCTATTCAAATTCGGTCACTGTGTATTTAATTATTTCAATACATTGTACCAATTGTTCCTTTGTCATCACCAGCGGCGGTGCAAACCGGATGATATTCGTATGTGTCGGTTTGGCGAGCAAGCCGTTTTCTGCAAGCCTGACACAAATATCCCAGGCTAAGTTTATATGATTTTCGTTGTTGATTATCAGCGCATTCATCAATCCTTTTCCACGTACTGACTGAGCTATTTTTGAATTATTGCAAAGCTCCTGCATCTCGTTTCGGAAAATTTCTCCCAACAGCATAGCATTTTCAGCTAATTTCTCATCCCTTACCACTTCCAGCGCTGCTATTCCAACAACTGCTGCAACTGGATTTCCACCAAAAGTAGAACCGTGCTGTCCCGGACGAATCACATCCATGATTTCGCGGCTCGAGAGCACCGCCGAAACCGGATACACTCCTCCCGAAAGGGCTTTCCCAAGGATCAAAATATCGGGCTTAACCTCTTCATAATCGCACGCAAGTAATTTTCCAGTGCGGGCAATTCCGGTCTGAATTTCATCGGCAATAAATAGTACGTTGTGCTTTTTGCAAAGTTCATACGATTTTCTCAAATAACCATCATCAGGGACTTTGGCGCCTGCTTCTCCCTGAATGGGTTCCACCAGAAAACCTGCAATATTTGGATTTTCAACCAGCGTTTTCTCCAGCGCTTCCACATCATTGTAGGGAATTACAATAAATCCGGGTGTAAACGGACCGTAATCCGAATAGGCATCGGGGTCCACCGAAAATGAAACGATAGTGGTGGTGCGTCCGTGAAAATTTTCTGCACAAACCACGATTTGAGCGTTATTTTCAGGGATTTGTTTTTTCTGATAGGCCCATTTACGGCAAAGTTTCAACGCCGTTTCCACAGCTTCGGCACCGGTATTCATCGGGAGCAATTTCTCAAAACCGAAATATTCAGTCACAAATTTTTCGAAAACTCCAAGCTTGTCGTTGTAGAATGCACGGGATGTCAGTGTAAGTTTTTGAGCTTGTTCTACGAGCGCATTTACAATTTTCGGATGGCAGTGTCCCTGATTCACAGCGGAATAGGCTGCTAAAAAATCATAGTACTTCTTCCCGTCCACATCCCAAAGGAATACGCCTTCGCCACGCTGCAGCACCACCGGAAGCGGATGATAATTGTGCGCTCCATATTGGTCTTCGAGGGTGATGAAAGTCCCCCCACCCCCAAAAAGGGGGATTTGAGTTGAAGTATCAACTTTGTTTGTTTTATTCGCTGTTTTCATTTTATGTCGTTTTATATGTTAACATGATATTATTTGTAAAACTCTCATCCCTTTGGGGAGAGCCGGAGAGGGGTTAAAACACCTCTGCAATCATGCATCTCACACTTCCACCACCGTTTTTCTCAATAGTTGGAACAGGTATTACGAGTATTTTATTGAATGATTCGAGCTTTTCAATTTGATTTTTTTCGAGTGAATCATAAGCTGATTGAGACATTATAAGGAATTTCTCCTCGTTTTCATTCTTCAACTGAAGCATATTTCCCGCGAAACTATTCATCTGTTCAACTGATATTTCCACAATCTCTTTTCCTGAATTTTGTAGTTCTGCTACCACCATATTTCTTTCGCTGTCATCTTGAATCGTATTCAAACATATCACTGCATATTTATCTGCTACACACATCATTACGTTGGTGTGATAAATGGGCAGTTGAACTCCATCAACAGTTTGAGTGGCATGAAAATATACCGGTCTGAAATCTTGTTCAGCACAAAATTTCAAAAACAAATTTTTGTCAGTCCGGGGTGATATACCTGCATAGGCTATCCTGTTTTTCCTGTCAGGAACAATACTTCCTGTTCCTTCCAGAAAAATATCTGACAATTCATTAATAGAATAATCTGTATATAAAAACTTACGACCCAGTTGACTTTCAATTTCCAGTAAAATATCCATTCTTCTTTCCAATCGACGATTTTCAGCAAACATTGGATAAAATATCACATGATTATTCAAATGAAATGAGATCCAGTTGTTTGGAAAAATCGAATCCGGTGTGTGCGGATAAGGATTGTCTTTTACTACAATCACATGAATGCCGTTTGCTCTCAATATTTCAACCATGAACTGAAATTCTGCAAGAGCAAGTCGTTGAGTTTCATTTCCGGATATCTCGCTTTCTTGCTGAAAGTAATTGTTTACGGCAGTTTCAGCATTATAACCGAAAGCAATCGGTTCAATCATCAAAACGGTGCTAGTGCATCCTAACGTGCATTTTTCATTCTTTTTCATCGTATTATATTTTGATTAAATTTTAATTCTCTGTTTCTACAAATATAATGGTTTTTTGTTGAAAAAGGGTTATTTTATGAATAATTATTTAATTCCGGAAGTGAAATATAAAAAAACTCTGACAATTAAATTATCAGAGTTTTCAAAAATTTCATTTAATATAAGCCAGCGAATCAAAACACTACGTTTCATGCTAAATTTTTCTGATTCGGATTCCCCGGGTAAAATGTTCCGAACCTTTTTCAATAATCAAATCGGCCCGAAAACGTGTTGGGAGGATATTTTCGATCAGGTTTGGCAGGTTGATTTCATCCCAAACTTCGTTGGCAAATTTGAGCAGTTTAGTTCTCGACCAGGTTGAATATTGATGAAAGAATGAAGCTGGATCAGCAAAGGCCGTTTTTTGAAGTGTGATAAAACGATCGAGGTACCATTTTCTAAGGTCCTTTTCACTGGCATCCACATAAATTGCAAAATCAAAGAAATCGGACACAAAAACACGGCGTTTTTTATTGAACTTATTGCTCGAAACCTGCAACACATTTATTCCCTCCACTATCATGATATCCGGCATTTCAAAAGTCTGAAATTCATCAGGAACAATATCATAATAAAGGTGAGAATAAACAGGTGCTTCAAGTATTTCTTTGCCCGATTTGGCTGCAGAAAGGAATGCAATAATCTTTTTGGCATCGTAACTTTCCGGAAATCCTTTTCGATTCATAATTCCCCTACGCTCTAATTCGGCATTGGGAAATAGAAATCCGTCGGTGGTAATCAGAGACACTTTTGGTTGCTCCGGTGTCATCGATAGCAGTTTCTGGAGCACGCGCGCAGTAGTACTTTTCCCAACAGCCACGCTCCCGGCAATTCCAATTATATAAGGTACGCGTCGGCTTTCGTTTTTGAAAAACTCGTCACGTTCGTTGTGAAGGCGGCGGTAATGAGTGATGTGAATTTCGAGGAAACGCACCATCGGCATGTAAATTTCCTCTAATTCTTGCATCGTCAAAGGTTCGTTAAGTGCTTGTAGCTGAGTTAAATCAATGCCAGAAACAGGAAACATAGGGTGTTCTTCCAGTTTTTTCCATTCATCGCGGGTAAAACCTCTGAAAGGTGAAAACGTGGCATCGTAAGGTGCTTTATTCATAAATAGTGTGTTGATTTCTTGCAAAGTTACGATTTTTATTAAAAAAAAATTCACATCAAAGAAATTTATGAACATTTCTGTTTCACAAAAAAAATATAACTACATTTGCTTATCACATAAAATATTATTGCTTTGAAACCAAAATTAAACATCCTTCTATTGTTGATTTTTTTCTGTGCTCAATTATCAGGTCTGGCTAAAATCGCAAATACACTACCGGCTAATTTGAATGAAGTGTTTGAACCTGTGGTAGTTGCTACGCCTCCAAGCGATGCTTATATCGGACTATCCATGCTTGAAAATGGTGAAATACGGCATTACAATTACGGAGAACAAGCCGAGCCGGAAAGTTTTTATCTTTCGAGTATGGACAAAGGTTTGACATGGAAGCGAGTAAATCACCCGAAAGAAATTCCATTTGCCGACATCAGAAGTCCAAAATCCGGCGAATATATTCGTATGATTGCCGCACCCGGAATGGGAACTTATGCGCTCAGGACTTCCGGCGGAATTAACGGCAACCGTGAAATTATCAAGGTTACTGACACGCTGAGCATTATGAATAAACCCGCCGTTTTTATCCGAAATGGAGGGCGAATAATCGTGGCGTCGCACTATGGATTACAGCATGGTTTGCCCCGAGCTTGCTTCACTTATTACTCTGATGATGATGGTAAATCGTGGAAAAAATCCTCGCTAATAACTACACCTGACCACACCGGCGGTGGCATTCACAACGGCATTCGCTGGAACCACGGCGCAGCTGAACCTACCGTTGTGGAACTCGCTGATGGGCGGCTTTGGATGTTAATTCGCACTTCGCAAGACCATCATTATCAATCATTTTCTGAAGATGGCGGCGAAACTTGGCAGACAGCAACTCCGTCGCCGTTTTATGGCACTATCACGATGCCGACAATTGGAAAATTGCAGGATGGTCGCTTGCTTTTCTTATGGTCAAACACCACGCCGCTGCCGGAAGTAAACAATACAAATGGCTTTTGGGACGATGTATTCACTAATCGAAATGCCATTCACGCTGCTATTTCTGACGATGACGGAAAAACCTGGACGGGATTTCGGGAACTTTACCTAGATCCACGTCGTAACGCAGCTGATTTTGGCACTGTAGCCGGAATTGACAAAAGTGTGCATCAAAGCCAATTTATTGAAGTGGAACCCGGCAAAATTCTTGTTTCGCTCGGTCAGCACAAACTGCATCGGGCGATGCTTCTATTTGACGTAAAATGGCTGTATGAAAATGAGCGAAAATGTGATTTTTCAGACGGCTTGTCTCAATGGTCGAGCTTCAATTATTACAAAGGAATTGTGGGACATTGCGGCTACAACAGGACTGAAGGCTGTAATTTGGTGGATGGAAAACTTGAAATTCGACATACTGAAAACGACAGTTTACTTAGTTCGCAGCGAGGTGCAGTCTGGAATTTTCCGGCTTTTAGAAAAGGGGAAATTCGTTTTTCGGTTCAATTTAATAATCCGAATAGCCAAGCCAAATTTCTTCTTTCCGACCGTTGGTTTAATCCGACTGACACAACAGCACAACTTTTTGCACCTTTTGTAGTTCCATTAAATCCTCAAAAATTAGGAATTAAAAACAACGATTTTCACGAAATTCGGATAGAATGGGATGTAATTTCTGCTAAAAAGTCAGCTGTAATTTTTGTAAATAACAAGAGAAAAATGACAATTCCATTGAATTTCTCAACTCAGCATGGAATTTCATATATTCATTTTTTAGGCGATAATTCACTGAATGACAAAGGTTTTATAATTAGCGGAATAGAAGCTAAAAGAAAATAATTTATAATTTTTGAAATTTTTCTTGCACAAATAAAAATAAAGTGTAATCTTTGTATCGTTAAAACTAACAAAACGAAATGAAAACTTTAATGACAGCTAATTTTTGGTGGTGGCACTTACAAAATAAATTTTGTGAGTAAAATTGCTATGATTATATGTCAGATAAAATAAATTGAACCTATAAGAAAGCCTGTCGAACTCACCGATAGGCTTTTTTTTTATAACCTATCTGCCCCCTACCCCCTAAAGAGGGAATAAGTCAGAATTATTAAGATTACGAAGATTTATAAAATGAAACTTTTAAAATATGAACAAAAAAAAATTAAATGATAGCAATAACAGTGACCAACGCAGTCTTAACTCCCCCTTCAGGGGGCAGGGGGGCAGGTTTGGCGAATTTGGCGGTGCTTACATTCCCGAAATTTTGCACGGAATTGTCAATGAATTGGAAAAGGCATTTTACCAAATCAAACACGACACGACTTTCAGAGAAGAGTATTATTCCTTGTTGAAGCATTACGTAGGACGCCCATCCCCACTCTATTACGCTAATCGGTTGTCAGAAGAATACGGCACAAACATTTATCTGAAACGGGAAGACCTTAATCACACCGGCGCTCATAAAATCAACAACGCGCTGGGACAGATCCTGCTTGCCAAACGCATGGGAAAAACTAAAATCATAGCTGAAACCGGTGCCGGTCAGCACGGAGTGGCTACTGCCACTGCTTGTGCACTGATGGGACTTGAATGCATCGTATTCATGGGAAAAACGGACGTAGAACGCCAATTTCTGAATGTGCAGAAAATGCGGATGCTCGGAGCAAAAGTGGAACCCGTAATCAGCGGAAATATGACGCTCAAAGATGCAACCAATGAGGCAATACGTTACTGGTGTTCCAATCCCGACAGCTTTTACATCATCGGTTCTACCGTGGGCCCGCATCCATATCCGGAAATGGTAGCTTTTTTGCAATCAGTTATAAGTGAAGAGATTAAAGAGCAATTGCAGGAACAAACCGGACGCCATTATCCCGATTATCTGATTGCCTGCGTGGGCGGCGGAAGCAACGCAGCGGGAACATATTACCATTATTTAGACGATGAACGCGTAAAAATTATCTCTGCCGAAGCAGGCGGTAAAGGTGTGGAAACAGGCGAAACTGCAGCTACAATTCATTTAGGAACAGTGGGAATTATTCATGGAAGCAAAACCTTGCTGATGCAGAACAAAGATGGTCAAATTACCGAGCCTTACTCTATTTCAGCCGGATTGGATTATCCGGGAATTGGCCCGATGCACGCACATTTGGCTAAAACTAACCGCACCAAAGTGTACGCCATCAATGACGACGAGGCACTTGAAGCGGCCTTCGAACTAACGCGATTGGAAGGGATAATTCCGGCCATAGAAAGTGCACATGCCTTGGCAGTGCTGAAAAAGGAAAAGAACAATTTCAAACCAGATGACATTGTCGTATTGACTGTTTCAGGGCGTGGCGACAAGGATATAGAGACCTATATTCAAAATAGTCCGCTTACAAAATAAAAGTTAGAAATTAGAAGTAAAAAAAAAATAAAGTTCAGCCATATGAAACTATTCGTAAAAACTAAAAAAATGCTTGCCGATCTGCAAACTCCCGTTGGCATTTACTTAAAAATAAGAGATTTATACACCAATTCGGTTTTGCTGGAAAGTTCCGATTATCATGGTACAGAAAACAGCTATTCTTACATTGGTTTTTCGCCCATTGGTGGTATTTCTGTCAATAATTTTATAATAACGGAAAATTATCCGGAAGGAAGTCAGATCAAAACCAACGTTATCGACAAAATGACCGTAGCCAATCGTTTTGATACTTTCCTGAAGTCATTTACGATTCAGGAAAACGGAGATAAAGCCATTATCAACGGCTTGCTTGGCTACACGTCTTACGAAAGTATCCAGTATTTTGAGGATATCAAGCTGAATGCGCGCCAAACGACTCCCGGAAGCATGCCCGGATTGCATTATGTACTTTTCAAGTACATCATTGCCATCAATCATTTCAATAACGACCTGACAATCATTGAAAATCTGCTGGAAAACGAAGAGAGCAAAATTCCCGAAATTGAGAAAATTCTGCTGAATAATAATTTCGCAAACTACGACTTCAAAGCTGTTGGTGAGCAACAAAGCGATATTTCCGACGAAGATTACCGTCAAATGGTTAGCCGTGGTAAGCAAGAATGTCAGAAAGGAAATGTGTTCCAAATCGTGCTTTCACGCCGTTTTTATCAAAAATTCAAAGGCGATGATTTCAGATTGTATCGTAATTTGCGTTCCATCAATCCTTCGCCTTATCTTTATTATTTTAATTTTGGTGATTTCCGGATTTTCGGTTCGTCGCCCGAAGCGCATCTGGTAGTTGATGCAAAAACTCAACGCGCTCATATTAAGCCGATTGCGGGAACATTTCGGAGAACAGGAGATGATGAAAAGGATTTGGCATTAGCCGAAAAACTGGAAAAAGACCCGAAAGAAAATGCGGAACACGTGATGCTAGTGGATTTAGCACGAAATGATTTGAGCCGAAACTGCGAAAATGTGCAAGTGGATGTTTTCCGCGAAGTTCAGTACTATTCACATGTGCTTCATCTGGTTTCGAGCGTAAGCGGGAAGCTTAACCCTGAAACTAAAATCATCAAACTTTTTGCCGACACATTCCCGGCTGGAACACTTTCCGGTGCACCAAAAATCAGAGCCATGCAGCTTATTGACGAATTGGAACCGCACGACCGCGGACCTTATGGCGGTTGCATCGGCTACATTGGTTTCGACGGCAGTTTCAATCAGGCCATCACCATTCGCTCATTCGTAAGCAAAGAAAATACGCTTTATTACCAGGCCGGAGCAGGTATTGTGAGTAAATCTGATGAAGAAACTGAATTGCAGGAAGTAAATAATAAACTGGCAGCGTTGAAAAAAGCAATAGATGCCCCCTAAATCTCCCGCCTGAGGCGTACAAGCTCCAAAGGGTGACTTTAAGAGTTTTTGAACTACAATTAAGAATATTATCATAAGAAATTAAAAATATAGATAAAAATGAATACTATACATAATTCTAATAAATCTTCTGTCCCACCTTCGGGGAGCGGAGGGGCTATACTGGTCTTCGACAACTACGACAGCTTTACTTACAATCTGGTACACGCAGTGAAAAAGCTCAGTTACACTGATGTTGAAGTGCATAGAAACGACCAAATAAGTTTGGATGAAATTGACCGTTTCGATAAAATCATTCTTTCTCCCGGACCGGGGCTCCCGCATGAATCGGGAATTTTGCTTGATGTAATCCGCACCTACGCACCCACAAAAAGCATTTTGGGCGTTTGTCTCGGCGAGCAAGCCATTGCGGAAGCGTTTGGTGGAAGTTTGCTAAACCTACCCGAAGTGTACCACGGCATTGCAACCGAAATCAATGTAATAGACGATGATATTTTGTTTTACGATATGCTTACCAAACTTACCGTCGGACGGTATCATTCGTGGGTGGTCAATCCGGAAACATTGCCGAGTTGCCTGAAAGTGACGGCGGTAGATGAAAATGGGATGATTATGGCATTGAAACACAAAACGTTCAAAGTTCACGGCGTGCAATTTCATCCAGAGTCGGTGCTGACACCACAAGGGGAGCAGATGTTGAAGAATTGGTTACAGGCCCCCTAAATCCCCAGTGGGGGCTTTTAAAATCATTTACAATTTATTTTTTAATCAACTAAACACTTTTCCTCCCCTTCGGGGAGATTAGGAGAGGCTATGAAACAAATACTCAATAAACTTTTTGAACATCAATCACTTACACGATCAGAAGCAACGGAAGTGATGACCAATATTGCCGCAGGCAAATACAACGAAGCACAGATTTCGGCATTCGTTTCCGTTTTCATTATGCGAAGCATCGAACTGAACGAAATCATCGGTTTCCGGGATGCCTTACTCGATATGGCAATTGAAGCCGATTTATCGGAATTTGACTCGATTGACATCGTCGGAACCGGTGGTGACGGGAAAAATACGTTCAATATCTCAACGGCATCCTGTTTTGCAGTAGCAGGTGCCGGGTACAAAGTGGCAAAGCACGGCAACTATGGCGCCACATCCGTAAGTGGTGCATCCAACGTGTTGGAACATTACGGCGCAAAATTTACCACAGATATGGATGTTGTGAAAAAAGCGATTGACCAATCGGGATTTGCCTATCTGCACGCCCCACTCTGCAATCCGGCGATGAAAAATGTGGCCGGTGTTCGTAAAAACCTGGGTGTGCGCACGTTTTTTAATGTTTTGGGACCGCTCATTAGTCCGGTTCGTCCAAATTATCAATGCTTGGGCGTTTACGACTTGAAAATGATGCGCTTATACAACTACATTTATCAAAGCCTGGGGATAAATTATACCATTGTGCATTCGTTGGATGGATACGATGAGATTTCGCTTACTTCCACCTGTAAAGTTTCTAATAACAAAGGCGAAAACGTCTATTCACCCGAAGATCTGGGTTTCCGACAAATTGCTCAAAAGGAACTTTGGGGTGGTGAAACAGTGGCTGATGCGTCCAAAATTTTCTTAAATGTGCTGAATAACAAAGCGACTGATGCTCAACGTAATGCAGTTGTAATTAATTCTGCATTCACTATTCAAACGATTTGTCCTGAAAAAACAATTGATGAGTGTAAATCGGAAGCTCTTCAATCGCTTGAAAGAGGAAA
>CAZIRA010000058.1:0-16333 GCA_964541615.1 uncultured Paludibacter sp. | reverse complement strand
ATTGAAATATGTCAAATATAAATTTTTTGCAAAGTTCGGAAAAAAACTTGGATTTTAGTCTATTATAAGCAAATACTTTCAGGAATTAATAAAGTCAGAAAAAATATTTTTCTAATCTGTTTGCTTGCACCATTCTTCAAGTTTTGTATCTTTGTTTACTTAAACAACAAACAATAGTAAATGAAGTTCTCAAAACACATAATTAGTTTTGTATTGCTTGCTTTTCCATTTTTGCTTGCAGCGAATGACTTTACACCTATTGTGACACAATTCAATAAAAAAGATTATACAGGTGGCAATCAGAACTGGTCTGTGGCACAAAGCAGCGACGGTCTTATGTATTTTGGGAATAACGTGGGATTGCTGCGATTTGACGGAACCAGTATCACGCTTTTCAAGCTACCCACTGTAAACGTAGTCCGTTCGGTTTATATAGATAGAAACGATCGGATTTACGTAGGTTCGTTCAGGGAATTTGGATATTTTGAAAAAGATAAATTCGGAGTGTTGAACTACATTTCGCTTTCCAATCAGCTAAAGAACTTCAAGTTAGAAAATGATGAAATTTGGAGGATAATAGAATTTAATGGGAAAATTTTGTTCCAATCTTTTAAAAGTATCTTTATTTTTGATGGGAAAAATATTTCCGGGAAATTATTTGATGAAACTTTTCTTTATCTCCATCCTTTTGATAATCAGATATATGTGCACACTCTGCAAAAGGGATTTTGCCGTTTTGATATCACTTCGCAACAATTTACAACTGTAAGTAATGTCCCCTTCAAAAGTTCGGTCATTTCAGTGGTTCCTTTTGCCAGAAAAGAGGCCTATGTAGTTACACAATCGGATGGAATCTACATTTTCAATGGTATTGAATTCCGTAGATTTTCAGACAGCAGTTTGGATTATTTGAAAGATTCAGGTGTAAATAACGCTGTACTGTCAAAAGATTCACTGCTGATTATCGGGACAATACTGAACGGTATCACTGCTGTGGACAAGTCTGGAAAAAAAGTCTGGTTGCTTAACACCGACAATAATTTGCAGAATAATACAGTGCTCGGGATGCTCCCTGATGCCGAAAACAACCTTTGGGTAGCTCTGGATCATGGAATTTCAATGGTAAGGCTAAGCAAATCCATTTTACTAATACAATCTTTTTCACCTTCCATCGGTTCTGTATACTCATTGAGTTTTCTTCCGCCAAATAAATTGTACCTCGCTACTAATCAGGGACTTTACTCTGGAAATCTATCTATCTCAACCAATTCATTAACTCAAATCCAAGTAGATCCTCTGATTAAAGGCCAGGTCTGGTCAATTGATCGTTTTGACAATCAGCTTTTCTGCGGCAATAATGAGGAAACTTATCAGATAGCGCCAGTCCGAAAAACAATGTCGTTGACAAAAGGCGGCATGTGCATGGGCAAAGGGACAATCCACGGTCGAGAAGTCTTAGTGCAGGGTACGTATTCAGATTTGGTGATCTATACAAAGCAGGATGGCGAGTGGAAATTTCACAGCAATATCAACAATTTCCTCAATCCGATTAAGACTATTTCTATTGATTATCAGGGGAGAATATGGGCATCACACATGCATCAGGGATTATTTATGATTAAACTGAATCCCGATATGAATACAATCGAGAGCATACGTGAATATGATTCACTGAATGAAAAACATCCTTCATTAATTTACACTTACTCCATCAACAATCGGGTTGTCTTTACGGATAACAGCTGTTTCTACATCTACGATGATATCAAGAATAAAATAATTCCATTTGATGAATTGAACAAAGCATTGGGTAATTTTTCCAATTCATATAAAATATGTCGCCAAAATTCTACTTCTTACTGGTTTATAAAAAATGAAGAAGCGGCATTGGTGGAGTTTAAGGATGAGAAAATAAATATAATTGACCGAGTACAGTATTCTCTGTTTCTGAATCAAACTGTGGATAATTTTCAAAACATAATTCCGGTTTCTGATGACACGGCATTATTTACTCTTGAAAACGGGCTGGCTCTTTATAAATCCAGCAATAGACCAAAAGATGAAGATGCCGTTAGACGAAATATTTTACTGATTGAAGTTTCAGTTGTTGATAAAAAATCTGAAGAAAGAACATTGTTGCCTATAAATTCAGATTTAGAAAATGTTTCATTCTCACACACCAACAACAGGATAAAATTCAATGTAAGCTATCCAAAATTTTCAAATCTTCACGATCTGCAATTCAGCTATAAACTTACTGGGTTGAATGATAACTGGAGCGAAAAGACCAAAAGCAACATCAAAGAGTATTCTTATTTAACTCCTGGAAAATACATATTCAGTGTTCGGGTACTCAATAATAACGGTGATGTGCTTGCAGTTAAAAATTATTCGTTCCGCATGAAGCCACCCTTTTACTGGAATATGTTTAGCAAGATTCTTTTTCTTATTCTATTATTGACAACCGCTTATTTAGCTTACTATTTTATCAAACAGAATTTTAACACCAAGCAGAAAAAGTTGCATCTGGAACAGGAAGAAATTCGTAGAATGGAAATTGAAAAAAGGGAACGCGAGATTGTTGCACTTAAAGCTGAAAAATTAGAATCTGATTTAACGTTGAAAAGCAAAGAGTTGGCCATGTCAACTATGACTATCATCCGCAAGAATGAAGTTCTTATCAAAGTTAAGGATGAGCTGGTTGATTTGAAAAAGCATCTTGGGTCACAGTATCCTAACAAATACTACGATCGAATGGTGCGCTTAGTTGATCAAAGCATCTCATCTAACGATGATTGGAAAATATTCCAAACCAATTTTGACCGTATTCACGAGAATTTCTTCCGTAATCTCCATGCAGCATACCCGGAGTTAACTTCTAACGACCTACGCTTTTGTGCTTATTTCCGTCTAAATCTCACTACAAAAGACATTGCACACCTAATGAACATCTCTCCAAAAGGAGTGGAAATGGCACGCTACCGCATCCGTAAGAAAATCAACATCCCATCGGAAAAGAACATCAGTGAATTTCTAATTGAATTCAAGCAATGAAATAGACTAGCTTTTTGAATCTTTCAAATATTTAAGTTTCGTTTATTTAAACAACATCAATTCCATTTCCTACATTTCACCCATTTTCCAATTATTTTATTTTTTAAAATATCTATTTTTTATACGTTGAAAATAAGACTCTTAGACAACTAATATTTTCATTGTAGGCCTAAAATAGTATCCCCTATTTAAGTAGTTTTTTTATGTAGTATTCAAATAGGGTTGAAAAATTTGGAGCTTGGGCTTTGAATTTGCAATTTTGTGTAACTAAAAATTAAAAAGTATGAGTACGCAAAAATGTTATTTAGTAATCACCATTATATTAATGGCAGTAATTCCATTTCAAGGTGCAATTTCGCAGAGAAAATCCAGAAAAAACACCTTCGTTGTCACAGATAAACCGGCAGTGGAAACTAAGATAACTTCCAGCAAGTCCATTCATTTCAAATCAGACCCGGTTATGGATCAATTTGTCGATGAATTGATGGCCAAAATGACTTTAACAGAAAAATTAGGCCAGCTAAATCTACCGACTGCCGGAGATTTCACTACCGGACAAGCCAAAAGTTCCGATATCGGACAAAAAATCAAAGACGGCAAAGTGGGTGGACTATTTAATATTAAAGGTGTTGATAAAATTCGTGAAATGCAGCGCGTGGCAATAGAAGAAAGCCGCCTGAAAATACCCATGCTTTTCGGGATGGACGTAATCCATGGATACGAATCTACCTTTCCTATTCCACTCGGCTTGGCATCATCCTGGGACATGGATTTGATTCAGCAATCAGCACGGGTAGCAGCTCAAGAAGCTACTGCTGACGGTATAAACTGGACTTTTTCTCCAATGGTAGATATCTCTCGTGACCCGCGCTGGGGACGCATTTCCGAAGGTTCCGGCGAAGATCCTTATTTAGGAAGCCAGATTTCGAAAGCCATGGTAGCGGGTTATCAGGGAAACGATTTATCGGCTAATAACACCATGCTTGCCTGTGTAAAGCACTTTGCGCTGTATGGAGCGCCCGAAGGTGGTCGTGACTATAATACGGTAGATATGAGCCGTGTAACGATGTATAATGTCTATTTTCCGCCGTTCAAAGCGGCAGTTGATGCAGGTGTCGGCAGTATCATGGCTTCTTTCAACGAACTGGAAGGCGTTCCCGCTACCGGAAATCGCTGGTTGCAGACCGAAGTTTTACGAAACCAGTGGGGATTTCAGGGATTGAACGTGAGCGATTATACCGGAATCAGCGAAATGATCATGCACGGTATCGGTAACTTGCAAACTGCGTCTGCAATGGCACTTCATGCAGGTGTTGACATGGATATGGTGAGTGAGGGATTTTTGACAACATTGGAAAAATCGCTGAAAGAGGGGAAAGTTACCCATTCGGAAATTGATCAGGCAGCTCGCAGAATTTTGGAGGCAAAATACCGATTAGGATTATTTTCTGATCCATATAAATATTGTAACTCTGAGAGAGCTAAGAAAGAGGTTTACAACACAGAAAACAGAAATTTTGCCAGAAAAGTATCTGCAAACTCCATGGTTCTGCTGAAAAATGAAAACCAATTATTACCTCTTCAAGCAAAAGGAAAAATTGCTGTAATCGGTCCGTTGGCTGATAATCCTGAAAATATGCCCGGAACCTGGAGTGTGGCTTCCAGACATGCTGATGCAGTTTCACTGCTGAAAGGATTGAAAGAAACTTTTGGAAATCAGGCTGAATTTCTTTTTGCGAAAGGTGCTAATTTTGATTATGACCCGGAGTTCGAGAATAAAATTACCATGTTCGGCAAAAAAGCGTATCGGGATGAACGCCCGAAAGAGCAAATTCTCAAAGAAGCAGTTGACGTTGCCAATCAAGCCGATGTAATAATAGCAGCCTTGGGAGAAGCTTCCGAAAGTTCAGGGGAAGCCAGTTCGATGGTTAATCTGGAACTTCGCCAGTCGCAGAAAGATTTGCTGCGCGAACTAAAAAAAACCGGAAAACCAATCGTACTGGTACTTTTCAACGGCAGACCCCTGGTTATCAACGAAGAAAATGAATTGGCAGATGCAATATTAAATGTATGGTTCCCCGGAAGTGAAGCCGGTTACGCCATTTCAGATGTACTCTTTGGTAAAGTAAATCCTTCCGCCAAACTTCCGGTTACTTTCCCGAGGAGCGTAGGACAAATTCCGATTTATTACAATCACAAAAATACCGGTCGTCCATTGACAAATGAAAATATTTGGGAGAAATTCCGTACAGCATACCTCGATTCGTCCAATTTACCATTGTTCCCCTTTGGATTCGGACTGAGCTACACTACTTTTATTTATAGCGATGTAAATGTTTCAACCAAAAATCTGCAGGGAAACGGAAAGCTGATTGCAAATGTAACTCTTACTAACACAGGAAAATACGAAGGATCAGAAGTGGTGCAATTGTACATCCGGGATATTGTGGGCACTAATACACGTCCACTTAAAGAATTGAAAGGTTTCCGGAAAATGATGCTCAAACCAGGTGAAAGCAAAGTAGTCAGTTTTGAGATTACCCCCGAAGACCTTAAATACTACAATAATGAACTGAAATACGACTGGGAAAGCGGAGATTTTGACATTATGATTGGTGGAAATTCACAGGATGTGAAAACTGTTAGAGTGAATTGGGCGAAGTAATTAACACCCTCTCCCTTCTGGGAGTCAGGAAGTGCTTGATACTTTTATTTTTATAAAATATCAAATTAGGATTATAACGAAAATAGAAATAATAACTTAATTCAACATGCATATGAAAAACAAAAACATTATCTTACTTCTTGTTTTTCTACTCAGTGTAGGATACGCGATGGGTCAGAATATTCAAGTGACTGGTACTATACTGGATGAAAAAACAAGTGAACCTTTAATTGGTGTAAAAGTTCTTCAAAAAGGCACCATAAACGGTACTATTACAAATTTTAATGGTCAGTTTTCAATTTCTGTTCCCGCAGGAGCGATGTTGGAAATATCCTATGTAGGCTTTATGTCGCAGACAGTACTAGTTTCTGACACAGCTCCCATCAACATTTTGCTAGTTGAGGATACAAAAATGCTTGAAGAAATTGTGGTTGTAGGATACGGTACTGCCCGAAAAAGAGATGTAACTGGTTCTATTGTTTCCATAAGTGGCGATGAGCTTAAAACTTCACCAAGCTACAACCCTGTGAAATCTTTGCAGGGAAAAGTACCAGGCTTAATGATAACTAACAGCGGCAGTGCAGGTGGAAGTCCCACGGTTCAACTCCGCGGGGTAGCCACTGTTAATGCCGGGACTCAACCTCTTTATATCGTTGACGGACTGTTTACGGATAATATTGATTTCGTAAACCCGAATGATATTTCTTCTATCGAAGTACTTAAAGATCCTTCTTCGTTAGCAATTTTTGGTGTTCAGGGAGCAAATGGTGTTATTATAATCACAACTAAACGGGCTGATAAAGACAAACTGAGTGTAACTTATGACG
Organism: uncultured Paludibacter sp.; assembly: GCA_964541615.1. Classification (GTDB taxonomy): domain Bacteria; phylum Bacteroidota; class Bacteroidia; order Bacteroidales; family Paludibacteraceae; genus UPXZ01. Next base: position 9,787 of record CAZIRA010000058.1, on the reverse strand, counting down.
GTTATGCCGGCACTCAAACCCTGCATAACAGAGATAGAGTGAACCTCACTAATGCTAGCGAGTTTACTACCCTTTACAATGAAATGCTAAAAAACATGAATCCTGCTGCAACTGAATGGGTGCCTGATTTGCTGGGTGGAGGTACAGATTGGCAATCCCATATTTTCCGGTCGGCACCAATCACCAGCCATAGCATTACTATCGGACAGTCTAATGAGAAAGCCAGCAATGTTCTATCCTTGGGGTATTTCTTACAAGATGGAATTGTAAAGTACAATTCATATCAACGATTCAATGCCAGGTGGGCATCTGATTATAATATCGGTAAATATTTAAAAATCGGTGGAAACATAACTTTAAGCAGATGGGATATGGACCCGGCAACTGCTGACGTACAAAATGCTGTTCAAGCAATCCCTACCTATTCGCCCTATGCACCGGCAGCAGATCATAATCCTGAAAATATTGGTTCATACTACACACCTTCGCCCGGTATTCAGAAGGACGTGGCAAACCCGGTTGCACGAATGGAAATCGGCAAAGGAAACCAGGAAACCTATGGATACCGTACAGTTGGAAATGTATATGGAGAGATTAATTTTTTGAAAGATTTTTCTTTTCGTGTAACCGGATATGGCGATATCGGTATAAATCAGGACAATCAATTTACGCCGCGATTTGATGTAAATAATGCAACATCAAACTCTTCTCACAAGAGTGAATTCACACGTTTCAGAAGACAAAATGCTGAGTACACAAAATATCAGGTTGACTTTTTACTGAATTACAACAAAGTACTGGACGTTCATCGCATCAATGCTATGGCAGGTTATACAGCCCGTGTAATGGAAACAAAAAGTTTTTATGCATCTACTGATACTATTGCTGATGGTAACATGTGGGTTGTTCCAAAAGAATTTTGGATGCTGAACATGGGTTCTCCTGACAAGAAATACAATGGTGATGCGTATGATGCCGAATCTTTTGTTTCTTATTTAGGACGTATAAGCTATTCTTATGCAGACAAATATTTAGCAACAGTTAGCTTCCGCGCGGATGCTTCTTCAAAATTCCGTTTGGGGTATAAATGGGGTTACTTTCCTGCCGTAGGATTGGGTTGGATTATCAGCGAAGAGAACTTTTTCGAACCGCTTCATAAGAATATTAGTTATCTGAAACTTAAAGCATCCTGGGGAATGCTTGGGAATGATAAAGTGGGCAATTATCTCGCATATCCTACCATTAATCCTAGAGGTCAGCAAGTGGTAGTAAATGGAGTAGTTTATTACTTGCCTACTACAAATTATGCTGTGGATGAATCTTTACGTTGGGAAATTGTTCAAGGCTTTGATGCAGGGATTGAAAGCCGTTTGTTCAACGACCGTTTAGCACTGGAATTAGGGTACTACACGAAAACAACAGACAACCTTCTTGCATGGGTTCCGGGTTCTGCTGGTGTAACAGTACCCACTGTAACCAATGCCGGTGCCTTGAACAATTCAGGTATTGAGTTTATGATTAACTGGCAAGACAAAAGAGATGATTTCAGATACGGTATAAATGTAAATGGCTCTACACTTAAAAATAAAGTATTGCGACTTGGAAATAACGATGCTGATATTGTTTCAGGCACCTATCATATTACCAGAGTTGGACATTCAGTAGGGGCCTTATACGGCTATGTACAGGAAGGAATTTTCCAAAATCAGACTGAAATTAATAATGCCCCAACAACTTCGTGGGTAACAAGACCGGGAGACATTCGGTATGAAGATATAAGCGGGGACGGAAAAATAAACACCAGTGACCGTACCTTTATCGGAAATACCATTCCTTCGTTCGTTTATGGTTTTGGCTTCAATGCAGGCTACAAGAATGTAGATATGATAGTGGAATTTAATGGTGTTACAGGTAATAAAATACTGAACCTGAAAAAATTACCAAGTTTTACTCAATTCAATTATTATACTAGCACTCTTGACCGCTGGCATGGAGAAGGTACTTCTAATGAACATCCCATTCTGGATAACGGAAGAGGACATAATTTTCTACCTTCTACCAATTTATTGGAAGACGGCAGCTATATAAGAGTGCGCAATATTCAAATAGGATACAACATGCCTTCGGTGGTATCAGGTTTCCTCGGATTACAGAGATTACGTGTGTATGCCAACGCTCAAAACCCGTTGACTTTCAAATCAAATTCAGGATATACACCCGAAATTGGAGGTTCAATATTGAGCGGTTCCATTGACAATGGAAGTACATATCCTTTACCTACTACTTACACTTTTGGTTTAACAGCAAACTTTTAATCACAAGAAATTATGAAGAAGATAACTATATTATTAGCAACTGCAATATTCTTAATCGGATGTTCCGACGATTTTTTGGAACGCACACCGAAAGGACGTTATCATGCAGGTAATTACAAAGGAGATGAAATAGACAAAGATATACTAATTGAAGCAAAATTGGCAGAAACTTATGCTAAACTGCGTAGCTGGCCCTTTGTGTGGTCAGGATTGGCAATGAACAATTACACTACACCGGATGTGGAGAAAGGTAGTACGCCAAGTGACGGCGGTTCAATAACCGAGTTCAAGACATTGAGTTTCACTACCAGTAATTTTCCAATTCAGGATTACTATGTAAATTGCTACACTACAATAACTCTTTCGAACGAAGCGCTGGCATTAATTAACGCTTTGCCGGACACAGCTTCAAATAAAAAAACATGGACAGCTGAAGCTTTATTCCTGCGTTCTGTAATGTATTATCGTTTAGCTCAAGCGTTTGGCGGTGTGTCGTATATCGATAGAGTACTGGCAGCTTCTGAGAAAGTTCCAGCTCGTTCAACGAGGGAGGAAATCTGGAAACATTGTGAAGACGATTTAACCTGGAGTATCAGCCATCTTCCCACGAGGATGCAATTAAAAGCAAGTGGAAATTCAGGAAAAGCTACTCAAAATGCAGCTCGTGCAGTTTTAGCGAAAGTGTATCTTTATCAGCAAAAATGGAGTGATGCAATGGCACAAACATCAGCTATTATATCATCCGGTGATAATGATTTGAGTACGCCTTATGCTGACATATTTACTGAAACAAATGAATATGGCCCGGAATCGGTGTTTGAAGTATTTGCCGAAGAAAAACCGGATCAGCAAATATTTCTTGGAAGCCAATTTTCACAAGTACAGGGCGTCAGAGGTGTTCCTAACTTAGGATGGGGTTTTAATGCACCAAGCAAAGCTTTGATGGATGCTTTTGAATTGGGGGATCCCCGAAAAGTTGCATCTGTTATTTCTGATGGTGAGAATCTCGAAGGTCGTGTGGTAAAAGCCGATGCTGCCGGATATAAATTTTTCAATAAAAAAGCCTACGTGCGTGTGTCTGAAAGGGGAGTATTCGGACGTTCAGCTTTCGCACAGGGCATGTGGATGAATATCCGTATTATTCGTTATGCGGATGTGCTGTTGATGCATGCCGAAGCAGCGTGCGAATTAAACAACACAACGGAAGCGCTGGACAAGCTGGAAATGGTAAGAAATCGGGCACGAGGTGGCAATGCCTCCGTGTTGCCTAAAATCACAACAACCGACCAGAACGAGCTTCGACAAAAAATTCGTCACGAACGAAGAATCGAATTAGCTATGGAATGGGAACGCTATTTTGACCTTATTCGCTGGGGAGAAGCCAAAGATGTTATACCCAATTTTGCAACAGGAAAACATGAACTTTATCCTATCCCGCAAAACGAGATAGCACTATCTGACGGTGTGTTGACCCAAAATCCCGGATATAATTAGTAATGATATTACCGGCTTAAGTAAATCCACTTTTTTCACTGCCAAAAAGCAAATTTTATATGAAGATATTCAAACAAATAATTTTATATTTCGGCACCCTTGGGCTTATCAGTTGCACCTCCCCGGTTGTGCCCACGGAAGTTGTAAAAAAAAGCGATGAAACCTACTCTCCGTCTGCCGTGAGACCGGTTCTGGAAAAATGGCAACATAATACTTTCAAGTATTTCTATGACGGAGCTTCACCTACAGGAATGGCTCTTGAAGGAAACAACAGGGGAGATGGAGGCGTAGTTACCATTGGAGGAGGCGGTTTTGGGGTTATGGCACTAATTGTAGGCTCTGAAAGAGGCTGGATTACCCGTGAGCAATCAGCAGAACAAGTTCAAAAAATAGTCCGTTTCCTCGGAAAAGCCGAACGATTCAAAGGGGTTTGGTCTCACTGGTATAAACCTGACGGGACATCCCAGCCATTTGGCAATCAAGTGCAAACAGGAGATTTAGTTGAAACATCTTTTATGATGGCCGGCTTATTAACTGCCGGAGAATATTTTACCGGTAGCAATGGAGTTGAACAAGAGATACGCGACTCAGTTTCCTCCTTCTGGAATACGATTGATTGGAGGTTTTACACGGCTAATCAGCAGGTTTTGAAATGGTTGTGGTACTCTCAAACCAATCAATTTGAACTAAATATCGCCGGCTGGAACGAGAGTTTAATCACCTACCTGCTTGCATTAGCTGCACCGGAACCTCACAATATCTCTGCGGATGTATATAAACAAGGCTGGCAACGGGGCGGGAGCATGTTTTTCCCCATGCGGCAGAATTATGGTTACAATTTGAAAATGGGAGAGAATCTCGGTGGGCCTTTATTTTTCTCACACTATTCATTTTTAGGATTGGATGCGAAGAAAATGGAAGATAACGATGTGAATTTCTGGCAGCAGAATACAGCGCACACCCTTATTAACAGGCATTATTGTATTGAAGAGGCACCCGACTCTTACAAATACGATGAGCAAAACTGGGGATTAACAGCCTGTTACGGTTCAAAGCCGCCCGAATATAATTACTTAGCACGCTCACCGCTTCAGGATGATGGAGTTATAGCACCGACAGCAGCGCTAAGCTCATTTCCATACACTCCGTTTTACAGCACTCAGGTGTTGCTTAATTTGAACGAAATGCCACTGGTTCACAGTACGTATGGATTTGCTGACTCCTACTGTCCCAGCACCAACACTTCGGAGAAAAAACACCTGGCAATCGATCAAGGGCCGATTGTGGTGATGATTGAAAACTATCGCAGCGGATTGATTTGGAATCTTTTAATGAAGAATGCACACATAAAAAACGCATTAAACAAAGCCGGGATAGGATTGCCTGCATATGAGCCCGGATTTACTCGTGTTATGACAAATCAGGTTACAAAAGAATATGATATGATGCGCCATCCGGACAGAGAAAAATTTGAAATAGACTATTTTGTCAAAAAGGGTGAAAATGTAAATTTCAAATTAACGGATTCCGATAACAAAATAATTTTTGAGCAGAATGTACAGGCATCATCAGGTGAGAATTTATTTTCCTTTGATGATAAAGCTATATTAAAAGGTAAACCATACACGTTGACTATGACTACTGCTGATTCTAAAAATCACTCACTAAAAGTTAGATTGAGATAATTATTTTCTATTAACAATTAAATTTATAAATTTCATGAAAAAGTCAATTTTTACATTTTTTGTACTGTTTGCTTTGAGTTTTGGGATAAATGCTCAACTCGAAAGCTTTATGCTTGACGATTTTGAAAATGGTCAGGTTAATTTCACCGAACTGGTGAACGTAAATCCTGCGGCATCCATGGATGTTGCCGTAGTAGATAATCCTGTAAAAAGTGCTGCAAACGGCAGTAATAAAGCCTGGGAATGGAAACGCTACGATACCGGTGAGAACCAAAAATGGGCCGGTTTCTATTCTGTTTTGAAAAATGAGATCCCGAGCGGATACCATCGAATTGAAGTAAAGTATCTCAGGAAAAATGCCACTTCACAGCTTCGGCTGAAATGTGAGGGTGCTGTGACAAAGGAAATTGATCCTATTTCACCCGCTACAAAAACAAACGAATGGGAGACGCTTGTATTTGATCTGCATGCGCAAGGTATTCGCAATGTGCGCGTATTCGGATTCTTCCCGGATTACTACGATCCCATTGATTTAAATGCAACCGTATATGTGGATGAAATCAAAGTGATTTATGACTCCAGTATCACCCCGCCGGAGGTTCCAACTTCGTTGACTTTATTTGACGATAGTCCGGATAATAGATTTTATGATTTCAGCTGGTCTCCAAAAGCTACTGCTCCCAGCACATTAGTTTTAGAAAATTGGGAAGCTGGAAAACCTGACGGTGACAAATTCCCTGTTGTTTCTACACCGGTCAAACAAGGTACTAATGCACTGAAACTTCAATGGAAATCAGTTAATGGGGGAGCATGGAGTGTAATGGCAGCTTCGGTTGGATGGAAGTTGTTTGACCTTACTCAAATGACTCACATCAAAATGTGGGTAAACTCTCCTGCCAATTTAGCTAAAACTGCTTTGCCTCAAATATTTTTCGAAGCCGGAAGCGGCAATCCAAACAAAACAGGAAAAGTTGCATTGGAAAATTACACGGAGAATTTGGCAGCAAATACCTGGACAGAAATTTCGATCCCACTTGCTGACTTATGGGCTGCTAATGCTGAATTTACGGCAAAGGATTTGATTAAAAGTGTATTCTTTGAACAAAAAGCAGCTGATAATATTGAGCATACTCTTTATCTTGATGACATTAGGTTTATTCGTTCTACAGCTGTTCCGGGTGAAGTAAGTCTGATGTTTGATTTTGGTTCGAACAGCGCTGCATGGATAACTCCTGGAAATTGGAATAACATTACCGATCCTCTATCTGCAAATGTAGCACTGATTGACAATCAAGGCAGTTCAACACCTTTTGTACTGAAAGTAACTGACCCCCTCTACAATGGAAGCAACACTTCTGGAGCAGCTACTGTAACGGGTGATGCTGCTATTTTTGCTACTAATGCTACCGGGGATAATTTATTCGGACACGGACTTGATTGGGGAACTACACCTGCCAATCCTATCGGAGAATTTACACTCAGCGGATTAGATGCTTCCAAGTTCTATTCATTTACAATTTTTGCTTCACGCACAGGTGTAACAGATATTCGTGATGCATTGTACACGCTAACAGGAAGTGAAAGTAAAAGTGCTTCATTGGATGCTTCCAACAATACATCCAAAGTAGTCGCTATTAATGATGTTAAGTCCACTGCTGCGGGTGAAATTAAACTGAAAGTGGAAGCCGGTCCACAAAATACAAGTGCTCAAAAATTTTTCTTCATAGGGGCAATGAAGATGACTGAAAGAAGTGCTGCTACAAGCGTGGATAAAATTGTAAAAAACCCAATCAACGTTTATTACAACAACGGAATGATGTTTATTGGAGAATATACCGGAATGGTAACTATCTATAATGTTACCGGAAGCCTTATTGTGAACAAGCAAGCTGTATTTGGCAATCTGCCTGTACAATTGTCAAAAGGCGTTTATATTATTCAGACTTCAGAAGGAGTTGGAAAAATCTTAGTAAATTAAAATTAATAAAAGAGTCCATTAAAAATATGGAATGGCAACATGAAATATTTTTGGGACTCTTTTTTTTAAAATCTTGTAAAATGAAACAGAAATTTTCACTATCTTTTTTTGTTTTGTCTTTTTTACTGGTTATAAACGTCAGCGCTCAATACCCAAGAGTTAGTTTATGGACAGCCGACATGAACAGCTTTGCAGCAGAAGATGCAATAAATGAAATTCCACAGGATGTTGTTCTATTTGCCGGAAGTTCAACTTTTAGAATGTGGAATTCACTGCAGGTAGATTTTCCAAACTCAAAAGTGTTAAACAGAGCTTTTGGGGGTTCATGGATGACCGACTTAATCTACTTTTTTGACCAAGTGATTAAACCCTATGCACCCAGTCAGGTGGTTTTGTACGAAGGAGATAATGATCTTATAGAATCGAGCAAAACACCACAGTCCTTTTTGGAGGATGTAATTACAATGACAAGGTTGATAAACATTCATTATCCAAATGCGAAAATACTACTGGTTTCCATTAAACCCAGTCCTTCCAGACAGAGTTACTTTCCCAAATATCAGGAAGCAAACACATTAATGAAAAATTATGCCGACCTGCATAGTCATATTACTTATGTAAATACCTGGGAACCAATGCTCAATCCTGACGGCACTCCAAATACCACACTTTATTTAAGCGATATGTTGCACATGAACAGAGCAGGCTATGACATTTGGAAAGAGGTACTTGAACCCTACTTAATCACTTCATCCACACCTGTTCAGGAAAGTGATAAATTGTTTTTCTCGGAAAGCAGCCATGCCAACTATCACGATTACAGTTGGCTTAACGTTACAGCGCCAAGTCTGTTTTCTACGGTTCAAGCAGGTAAAATTTCTACGGATAGCACCCATTTTTTTGGTGGGAAAACTGCTTTGCGACTTAGTTATCAAGGTCAAACCGGAGGAGACTGGCAGGCATGCGTTGCAGCACCTATGTGGAAAATTGTGGATGTTTCTAAAACAAAAGAACTTGAATTAAGAGTATTTTCACAGGTTCAAATCAACAGCGAGAACATGCCTTACATGTATTTAGAATCAGAGACCGGAACGAAAACGGATAAAATAGCACTTTCCGACCACATAACTACAATCCCTGCAAACACGTGGACAAAAGTTGTGATTCCGGTTACGGCCTGGAAAAACATTTCGCCTGCATTTACTTATGAGAGAGTGAAAACCATATTTTTCTCACAGAAAAACATGAATAGTGAAATGATTCATCTGTATGTTGACGACGTTATATTCCGGGCTGAGAGAAATGCTGCCGTTGGAAGCGGAGATGTTTTTATTGATTTCGGCTCCAGTGCATCCTTATCGGCCAATAATTGGAATAATGTAACAGACCATCAGGCAGCAGTTGTTGATTTGAAAGACAAAGAAGGATTAACTACGGGAATGACATTAAAAGTGATTGATCCATTCTTTAATGGATATAATTTTAATGGAACGACCTCGCCTTCAGGAAATGCTGCTGACTTTTTATCTACAGCCACACAAGACAACTTTTTCGGACATGGGTTAGATTGGGGAACTACACCTGCAAACCCTCTCGGAGTTATTGAACTTTCTGGTTTGAATACCAACTATACGTATAGCCTGTCATTTTTTGGCTCAAGAGTCAGTTCTACGGACAATAGAGAAACTCTGTTTACTGCTACGAGTGCTGACGGTGACAAATCAGCGGCGCTAAATACCTCCAACAACACCAGCGAGGTTGCAATTATTTCAAATGCTAAGCCGTCTAATGATGGGATCTTAACTATCAGAGTAGAAGCAGGTCCAAACAACAATAACAGCCAAAAATTCTTCTACATTGGAGCAATGAAGATTACTATTCATGTACCCAGCAGTTCGCCTGTTTTACCGGCAGAAAGTCCGGCAATAAAATACAAGGCTGGTGCAATTCTCGTAAGTGATTATACTGGTGAAGTTAAAGTTTTTGATATTTCAGGTAAAAAAATTAAAAATGGACAATCAACTTTTGGTTATTTTCCTGTCAACCTATCAAAAGGTATCTATTTGATTCAAACTTCAGGCAATAATTTCAAACTTCTTGTAAATTAAGAGCAACTTCATTATTTATTTTTTCATAAAACTTGCTGCTTCAACCGTTATCCTTTAGGATGGCGGTTGTTTTTTTTCTAATCTCATTATTTGAAAATGAAATACCAACGCACAAATTCCTTAAAATCTTTATTCTAACAAATCCAGAATCACATATTGTACATATTACAATAAGCATAGAATAGTTATTGTATAATACACATTATT
>CAZIRA010000057.1:11416-16663 GCA_964541615.1 uncultured Paludibacter sp. | reverse complement strand
TAAACTGTGTCGCCATGATTCAGATATACACGACTCGGGACAATTACGCCGATTCCCTTGATAGGTTGGTTTGTGAATTTGTCGCTAACTTTACCTTTTACGATGTAATCGGCTGAAGGAGTACCGTATTCAACTCTTGGTTCGATTATGTCACAGCTGCTCAAGCCAAAGAATGAAAGAATGAAGGCAAGAATTTTTCCGTAGGTTTTTAAGGCAATTTTTTTCATGGTTGAATCTCTTTTTATGAAATTATGAACATCACTTTATTATATGATGATTTTTAACCTCAAAACGCTGCATTAAGAATGTTAAATAAACCTAAAATTCTGTTTTTTTTGTTTTTCACAACAAATATACGAAAAATCATTTCAAAATAAACCTTATGAGATTTTACTTAGAACGTATTTTCGAAATCCACCGTTTGAAAAACTTATCCGGTGCCTGAACCAACATTAATGCTGCTGAAATCACCACCATTCCAAAAATTGTAGGTAAATCGGGGCTTTCACCCTTCACAAATATCCAGCTCAGAATACTGCCCGTAACCGGAATAAGGAATTTCCAGATGTTGAGCTCTGAAACTTTGACATCAGGACGATTGAGCAGTCCGTACCATAGCGAAAAACCTGCTGCTGAAATGAATGCCAACCACAAAAGTGCTCCGTAAAATTCGATTGGAAAGTGAAACGAGGTTGGTTTTTCAAAAACAAGAGAAGTAATCAATAACAGAATCCCACCGTTAATATGGGCAAATGAAGTAAGTGCGTAAGGGGAAATGTTGCTCTCTTTCTTCTTGGCAACCATTATATTGGTGTAACCTCCTACAACCACGCTTAGTAACAAAAGTCCCACTCCGGTATAAAATTCGGGATTATCGGCTGAAATTTTTCCTTTAGCCAGGCTGATAAAGACTATGCCTGCCAATCCAAGAAGTATCGCAACTGACTTCCGAAGTGTGAGTCTGTCGTTCTTAAAACTCAAATGTGCCAAAACAGCAATAAACAATGGCCCGGCACCGACAATAATTGACGATGTTGCTCCTGGAACTTTGTCAATTCCGAGGAAAAACAGTCCGTACTGCAGAAATGTCTGCACAAATGCAAACGCCAGCATAAACCGCCAGTGCTTCTTAATTTCACTCAAAAAATCTACTTTACGAAACATCATAACCGGCACCAAAAGCAGTCCGGCAAGCGTAAAACGAATTCCGGAAAGTAAAATTGGGTCTGCATACTGCAAACCGATTTTGGCTCCGGCAAATGCCGAACCCCAAAGCACACAGGCAATTATAGCACGTGATTTGCCCCCTACTCTCCTGAATGAGGAATATTGGTGAGATTGAATATTGTCAGATGGATTTGTCAAATTTTATGTAAGAACCTTCTTCTCTCTCTAAAGGAAAAAGGAAGAATTAAATATGTTTTGGTTGATTAGCTGTATGCGATACTTTTGATCAAAGCTTAATACGTGAGAAGTAATTTATCTTAAAAAACAATGTACAGTCATTTTAAAAAAATTGAGAAGCCAGGCAAAATCACACCTTTAGGGTGTTAGGGGGCTGATATCATGATTCTTTCACCAATTTTTATGGCATCACTCATTTTTGGATTCCATTTACGTATATCGCTTACAGAACAGTCATACTGCCTCGCGAGAGAATAGAGTGTGTCGCCTTTTTTTACGGTGTGAACAACCGATTTTGCAACAGCAGTTTCTTTTACTGCCTCTTGAACAGCAACTTCGTTCACTGCGCCTACCTTAAGCATCTGTCCGGCGTTGATAGTATTGGATAATAAATTATTCATCGATTTCAGTTCATCAACTGTCAGATTGTATCTTTTTGCAATGGAGAACAATGATTCACCTGCAGTAACTTTATGCCTGGCAGCAGCGCTTGCAGCTACAGGCTGTTTTGTTTCAATCACTTTAGTTTCATGTGCTTCAATCGGCTCTGTTTTTTGTGAAGGAACTGGATTATTTACTTCCACAGGTTGAGGAATAGTAGTAGTTACCGGAAGAATTATTTCCGTTTTTTTCTGTGGTTGCAGTGCGATTACTTTGTCTTCGCTTTGCCATGTGGTTTGCTCATAATCTACCTTTGGGACATCCACAACCGGCATTGAAGGAGCATATACAGCTTCGGTGATCAACAGTTTTTGTCCTCTTTTTATCTTTTTTGAACTAAGATCATTCAAATGTTGGATGGTTGAAATCGGCACGTCGTATTTTTGGGAAATCAGAGCTAGATTTTCCCCTTTTTTCACTGTATGATATACCGCATCAACAATGTTTTTCTGTGGTTGAGCAGAATAGTTGTAAACAGAGCTGTGTGCAGGTTTTGAATCACTTAACGAAGGATAATTGGCGCTCCGGGTAAAATTAACGTTTCTGGAATGATCCAAAACCCTTCCTGCTTTTAAATACCTGGATGCGTAGTAAGCTTCGGTAGATGAAGAAACCGTAACTCCATGCTGTACAGAAGCGTGGATAAAATCAAATTCACCGTTTGGCTTCGTACTGGTTACGATTCCAACGTGACCTACTTCATTATTTTTTCTCCTTCCTTCGAAAAACACCAGGTCGCCGGTCTGCAAATCTCTTATTTGAACGGAAGGGAATTGCGCAGCCTGGTCGCGGGATGAACGCTGGAGGTCGTAACCAAAATTTTTGTACACATGCGATGTAAATCCTGAGCAGTCAAATCCACGAGCCGTAGTGCCTCCATAGCGATAAGGCACGCGAAGGTAGTTTTTACCAAAATTAATGAGGGAATCCTGAAGAGTCTGTGTGCTTAACTTCAGCTCTGTGATTGATTTTTCAGCTGAAAGGGAAGCTTGTATCTGCGATTTTGACTTACAAGACACACATACAAGCGTAATGAGACAGGTGATTATTACAATTCTTTTCACAAAAACAGTGGAATAAATTAATTTTTGACTAATAACCTGCAAATATAAACATTAAAGCATGATTATTTACTCGCAATTCTTTCTTTTTAACAAAAAATGAGCATCAAAATTCGTTTCAGGAAGCCGGAATGGAATCCAAAGCCTGAAGCAGTTCTTCAATAGATGCGTAATTTATTTCGTTCATTCTCCACCCTTTTTCATCAGTATAAATCTGCACTGTTGCGTCAGGTTCTACGCTGATTCCCATTCTTGCCAATGCTCTGAATGTCCAGTACATACGGGTATTGTCGCCTGTAACATTTACCTTTTTTGTCATTGGATAATTCATAGAAAAGTTGCCGTTCGTAGTGTTGAAATAGTAGGCATCATTCTGGAAAACCTGATTAAAAGTGCCGTTAAGCACTAAATCTTCGGGTACTCCGGTAGCAATTCCTCCGTTTTCGCTCATCAGCCAGATGCGGTCGCCCGCCTGCAATGCCAGGTCGAGTTCGTGCGTGGAAATTAAAATCGCTTTCCCTGTAGCATGCGCCAGTCTGTGAAGTAATAGCATGATATCAACGCGGCTCGGTAAGTCAAGGTGTGCTGTCGGTTCATCCAAAAATATCAATGGAGTATCCTGTGCAAGCGCTTTTGCAATCATCACACGTTGTTTCTCGCCGTCTGAAAGCTCGTTGATGAAAGTGAATTTCTTATGTTCCAAATGAGCTAAACGGATGGCATCGTTGATTTTTTCTTTTCCTTTTTCGGTCATTCCTCCTAACCAATTAGTATGTGGATGTTGTCCAAGTGCTACCACATCGCGCACAGTTGCGTTGTCAAGCTCTACTCTGTCTGTCAAAACCAACGCAATTTTCAATGCCAGTTCTTTCTGTGAATACCTGGAAATATCTTTCCCGTCGAGCGTAATTTTTCCTCCCAGCGATTTCTGAATACCCGAAAGTGTCCGCATCAAAGTAGATTTCCCGCTGCCATTCGGTCCAATCAGACACACCATTTCTCCCTGAAAAAGTTTCAGATTCAGACTAGTCTGCACCAGAGTTTTTGATTTACCTTTGGCGTATCCGATATCAAGATTGTACGTGCAGAGATGCCCCCCCACCCCCCGAAAGGGGGATTTTGAGGACTTCGTATCGTTAGTATTTCTGGAGAAAAATCGTTTCATCTTCAAAAAAAATTGAATAACAAAAAACATAAAGTAAGAACATGAATTCTCCCTTTGGGGGTTAGGGGGCTTTCCTCCTCAATATTATCCAAATAATCACCGGTGCACCAAACAGCGAACTAATGGTATTTATCGGTAATGTGTAGGTTGGGATTTGTGAAACGATATCGCATATTAATATAAGAATCGCTCCCAAAAGAATGCTTGCCGGAATTAAAGTCCGATGATTCGCAGTTCTGAAAATACCACGAGCAACGTGCGGAACAGCGATACCCACAAAGCCGATTGGCCCGGTGAATGCTGTAATTGCTCCGGCTAAAATACTCGTTGTTACTACAATTAATATTCTAGTTTGAATAATGGAAATTCCCAATCCTTTTGCATAGTTTTCACCTAAAAGAAGTCCATCCAGCCGTCTTTGCAACGTAAAAGTTAAGATCAACCCAAGCAATATGACCGGCGTCAAAATCCTCAAATGCTCCCACGTTACGGCACTCAGGCTACCCAGATTCCACATGATAAACAATTTAACAGCATCCGGATTGCTGAAATATTGAAGCACACCAACTATTGACGATACAATTGTGCCAAACATGATGCCCACAATCAGAAGCGAAACCGCACTTTGCACTTTGAATGAAACCCCCACAACCAGCATCATCACCAGTGCTGCGCCTGAAATTGCAGCAATTACCACAATCCAGGAACCTGCGTTCCCGACAACAAAACCGGCTGACATCATCACAAGCGCTGCACCAAGACTGGCTCCGGAGCTGACACCTAATACATACGGATCGGCCAGCGGATTTCGGAATAGCGTCTGCATCATTAAACCTGCAACCGACAACGCGGAACCTGCAAGAATAGCTGTAATGGCTTTTGGAAGACGGAAATTCATTAATATTTCTGAATGAATTTCATCGCGTCCATTTCCCAAAAAGGTATTTATCACATCAGAAAGTGGAATGCGTGTATTTCCCCATGCCAAATCAAGAATGAAAAGGATAAGTAAGAGAAAGATGCCCCCTACCCCCCTGAGGGGAGGATTTTTGTGAAATTGAATATGTTTTGATTCGCTTGACAAAAATTGTTTTCTAATTATAAAAATGGTTCAATAATTAATATCAGACAAGAATGTCTGACCTCCCGAAAGCATAAAAATTCATCCATTGCACT
>CAZIRA010000057.1:7485-11316 GCA_964541615.1 uncultured Paludibacter sp. | reverse complement strand
ATATCAGACAAGAATGTCTGACCTCCCGAAAGCATAAAAATTCATCCATTGCACTTTCTGAAAGTCCCCCTTGGAGGATTTAGGGGGCCAATCCCTTCAGGGAGTTAGGGGATTTGCATACACTAACTCCCAATCCGGTAAAATTTCTGGATGCAGAATCGCAATCACATCACCCAGCAATAAATCCGGTCTTGCAACAGCGCTTTCCCAAAAGTCATTGGCAGTCGAAGGAAGCAATCGTTTATTGAAATTATACACCCGATTTTCTTTTACGGGGCGAAACAGGGCGTGTTTGCTGTCCGAATTTACCAATTCTTGAATTGTTGCAAAATTACAATTCAGCCATATGTCTGTGTCTGAAAAATGCTTCAATACAGTCTCCACATTTAGTGGCAGACTTCCTGTAGCCGGGTCATTTGCGAAGTAATAATCACCTCCCGCATCTCTAAACAGTTCACTCATGAAACTTCGGCCGGCAGGTACATACCACGTTCCCCGAAAGTTGGAGCCGGCCATGATTGCAGGTTTCTTTTCAATTTGAACAGCCTTCGATTTCATATCGTTGTATCTTGACTCAATATCGCTGAAAATACTGTCCGACTGAGCGTCCTTAGCATAAAATGCACCTATAAATTTGATCCATTCTGCCCTTCCAAGTAAGGAAGTTTCCATCCATTCATTGTTGTAAATTACTGGAATTCCCGCCTGCTGAATCCGCTGCGCATTCGCATCGGACTGATTGTATCCGCTCATCATCAGCGCATTAGGTTTAAGCATCATCGTTTTTTCCACATTAATTGAAAACGGATCGCCCAGATCGGTCATTTTCCCTGCTTCAATGCTTTGCTTAACAGCTTGATTGTAAACTAATTTTGGCGTGCAAACTCCCGAAATACTCTGGATTTCATCCAATAAGCTCAAAAACTCCAGATAAGTCACTGAAGCCACAGCAATGGACTGAAGTGGGATTTTCACCTTGATTCCATTCGTTGGGACATCAGCGTTTTCATCTTTTACAAGGAAGTATTTAGCATAAACTTCGTCTTTTTTCCATGGACTGAAGACCGTTAATTCCTTGTAATTTTCAAAATTTCTGATGGAAAAACCATTTGCATATTCTAAAGTTAATTGGTTAATTGGCTGATTAGTCGATTGGTCTGATTTTTTATTTCCACAGGAAATAAAAAATAACACGCTCAATAAGATGCAGATAGTATTTTTCATCGAAATTTCTTTGTTTCCTGCAAAGATAAGGAGAAATATTAATTTTTTGAGAATAAAAAAACGGACAGATTTGCATTACCTATACAAATCTGTCCGAAAAGTTAATTTTATCAATCTATTTTACTTAATGGGTTTCTGATTTTGCCTCTGAAAGTCCCCCTTCGGGGGATTTAGGGGGCATTTCATTTTTCACAAACATCCACAGCACGCCCGAAATAGCCAGTGTAATCATGCAAATAGCAAAAACAACCGATTTATCAGCAGCATTATTAACCACCTCGCCCATTTTGAAGCTGGCTACCAACTGCGGCAGCACCACCGAAAGATTGAAAATTCCCATATAAAGCCCCATTTTGGTCTGATCCACTTTTTCGCTCATGATAGCAAATGGCAGCGAAACCACAGATCCCCAGCCAATACCGGCAACAGCAATGAAAACATAGTAAAGAATTGGTGAACTGGCCAGGAAGAAAATACCTCCATAACCAATCGCCATTATGAAAATGGCAATATAATGTGTTTTTACCATGCCAATTTTTTTAGCAACAGGATTGAGCACAAAGGCAGGAAGCACCGCGCTAACCAAACTTAAGATAAAGAATGCCAGCGAATTAACTTTTCCGGCTCCATCGCCTTCAATTAACATTCGGTCTTTCAGGAAAAACAGTGCATAAATAAACATAGTTTGCACACCTATCCACGTAAGTGAATGTGCAAGAAGCACTTTCTGATATTCATTTGCATTTTTTGAAACACGCAAAGCATTGGTAAGCACAATGATAGAAGTAATTACAAAAATTGCAAGAGAAATAAATTCAACAATGCTTAAATCCATTCCACCAAGATGAAATCTTCCGGGAATCGTAATGCCAAATAATTTTGTAACAAGTACGTAAACTCCGTATATCAACAAACCCAACAATGGGAAAAGCGACATCAGAATATCTTTTCCACCCGAAGCGCTTCCCTCTTTTTTGGTGTCTTCCACGTTAGCCAGCACTTTAGGCTCTTCAATCAAAAAAGCCGGGATTATTGCAGCAGCCAAAGTGATAATGGCACCAATGTAAATCAGAGCGAGGTTTCCCAAAGTTCCGCCAATCAGATACGCCAGCATCCCGAAAGTACCGGAAATAGTCTGCATCCAAGTGTATCCTTTGCTCCTTTCATCTAACGTAGTACAGTCAGCAACAAGTGAGCGGGTCGGATTTAGACTCACATTAATCGATAAATCCAATAAAAGAGCAACAATTACTGCAATTGACAACAAACCGGCTTTTGGATCGCTTCCACTGGTGAACACTTTCTGGATAATTTCCAAATTCGGAAGTGCCAAAAGCATTAAAGCCGCCAGCAAACTTCCAATTACTATCCACGGACGGCGACGGCCACCCATAAACCACATTTTATCAGAAATAAGCCCTACGATCGGTTGAGCAATGATTCCGGCAATCGGTCCGGCTGCCCACACAATACCGATTTCGTGAATATCCAGTCCGTACTTGGTAGAAAGTATCCAGCTTAACGCTGAAATTTGCACTGACAATGCAAAACCCATGGCTGTAGAAGGTAAGCTCAACAGCACAAAGAATGGATTTGATTTTTTCTTTTGAATGTCTAACATAATAGCCCCTCAATCCCCTAAAGGGGAAATTTAGCGTAAATAATAGATTTAATGAAAATTTGTACAATATTATTCATTTTTGTTCTTACAAAAATAAATACAACCTATTTTGAATAAAAATAGGTTTGCAAACGTTTGCAAACCTATTTTTATTTAGAAAATTTTAAAAAATCTGCTAAATATTCACAGTTCCCCATTTAGGAGTTTAAGTCTTTATTTATACCATCAATATATGCCAACAATTCCTCTCTTCCTAATCTGTTTTCACTCGAAGTCAGGAAAATCGGTGGTAGTTCTTCCCAAGATTCAAGGAGTTTTTCTTTGTAAGCATCTACATTTGCATTCCCACGAGTGACAGACTGCTTATCCATTTTAGTGAATACTATTGAAAAAGGCACTCCGCTAACACCGAGCCATTCCATAAATTCCAGGTCGATTTGCTGAGGTTCGTGCCGGCTGTCAATCAACACAAAAAGATTGGTAAGCTGCTCCCGCATCAGGATATAGTTTTCGATGATTTTTTTCAGTTCTTCGCGTTGCTGCTTACTGCTTCTGGCGTATCCATACCCCGGCAGATCGACTAAATACCACGCATTATTTATCCAAAAATGATTAATCAACAGCGTTTTTCCCGGCTTTCCGGAAGTCATTGCCAATCCTTTTCGGTTGGTGAGCATATTGATTAAGGACGATTTCCCCACGTTGGAACGACCGATAAAGGCATATTCGGGATAGCTGCCACCCGGACATTTGCGGTAATCAGTATTGCTTATAGAGAATTCAGCAGAAAGAATATCTGCCCCCCCGCCCTCTAAAGGGGGAGTTTTGGTGCGTTTATCAATAGTTTCTGATTTATTTTGAGTGTTTTTTTTCATTGAATGTCACTTAGTACAAAAATATTAAAAATATAGCGTAAATAAAGAATTTAAAGGCCAAAATCTGTTCATACGTTTTAAATTCCCCCTTTCTCTTGCGGGGAAAGGGGA
>CAZIRA010000057.1:0-7385 GCA_964541615.1 uncultured Paludibacter sp. | reverse complement strand
CCGAGTTTTATTTAAATACAACCCCACAAAAGTAATCAATCCATTCAACATCAGCAATTCATACCCGAAAGAATATCCCCAGAATTTTTTGCTGATAATATTTAATAAATAGCAAATGATCGGCGACAAAACGGCGATTAAAGGCACCATTTTGTCGTTCGTTTTAAGTTTTGTAAATAGCCCGAAAGCGTACAATCCCAATAATGGACCGTAAGTGTATGAGACGATGGTATAAATGGCATCGATAACGCTTTTGTCGTTTATCTCTTTGAATATGAGAATGATTAAAATAAATGTAAGTGAAATCAGCAAGTGAATTTTTCTACGGATTTTTACAGCTTTCTGCTCTTCGTTTAGCTTTTCTACACCCAATATATCAACGGAAAAAGAAGTAGTCAAAGCCGCCAAAGCTGAATCTGCACTCGAAAAAGCGGCGGCGATAATTCCTGTCACAAACAGCAAATAAACCGTATTTCCAAGGTATTGTGTAGCAAAAAGCGGAAGGATTTCATCCGAAGTTTGCGGAAGTGCAATACCATTTTGCGAAGCAAGCATCAATAACAAAGCTCCAAGCATAAGAAAGAGAAAATTGATCGGTACAAAGGCAATTCCGTACCAATACATGTTTTTCTGGGCATCTTTCAGCGTTCGGATTGTGAGATTTTTCTGCATCATATCCTGATCCAGTCCGGTCATAACAATGGGAATAAACACACCGCTCAAAAATTGTTTCCAAAAGTGTTGACGGCTTTGCCAATCATCAAATACGAAGATTTTTGTCGTCGAACTTTCTTTCAGAGACGCGAAAATCCCGGAAGTTGGCAAATTAATCTGTTTCATGACCTGAAAGATGATTAGCAGCAAAGCAGCAATCATTATTAATGTCTGCAAAGTGTCAGTCAAAATGACTGTTTTGATACCGCTTCGCTGCGTGTAAAGCCAAATCAGCAAAACAGTGCAGCAAACTGTCAACCAGAAAGGTACATTCCAGGCATTGAAAACGGTTTGTTGCAAAATCAGCGCTACAATATAAAGCCGGGCCGATGCTCCGATAGTTTTTCCCAGTAGAAAAAATGAAGCACCGGTTTTGTAAGTTCTGAGTCCAAACCGCTCTTCCAGATAAGTGTAGATGGTGGTAAGGTTAAGTTTGTAGTAAATCGGCAGAAGCACTTTTGCAATGACCACATAGCCGAAAAAAAATCCCAACACCATTTGCATGTAACCGAAACTCACATCACGTACCATTCCCGGAACAGAAACAAATGTAACTCCCGAAATGGATGTACCTATCATTCCAATAGCGACAACCCACCACGGTGATCGGCGATCAGCACGAAAAAAAGCATCGTTGCCGGAACTTTTTCTGCTGACTAAATGTGAAATAAGCAACAAAACAGCAAAGTAAGCAACAAATATTATGAGTACAGAATAGCTTTGCATGGCCTCCTGGCCCCATTCGACTTCGCTCACGGCGACGCCTAAAGGGTAATTTTGTTTGAGATGATTTGAAATATTTTTTAGAGATACAAAGGTAGTTTTTTAAGTTAGAAACTTGAAATAAGTTGTCAAATTAACTCGGATTTTATGACGGTTTTGGAATCTTTCAGCCCTTTAGAAGTAACTTTGAGTACAATTTCTCCAGTTTGTTTTGTGCTTTGCATCTTACAGCCTGACCTTGACCTTTGGCTTTATTTTGCGGGCTGACAAAATTCTGAATGCTTGAAACTAGAAGATTACAAACTTAACAGGGCTGAAGTCCAATTTTTACTGCTTCTGAAACTGTCAATGTTTTTGACACATTGTTTACGTGCTTACACGATTCCCGATGGTATTTTTGCCCCGGAAGGAGTTTTGTAAATCGTCTGACTATTTAATGAATTTGACACAAAAAGTATCAAAAATATGCTGTAGTATAATTTCATTCTAATATTCCCCGTGTTTTTCATACAGCAATCGGATTGATTAATTACATTCATGCAAATATAATCAGATCTTTTTGTTTTTCAAGTCATCTTGAAAATGCAAGTGAAGCTATTTTTGTATTTTTTCTCTATCTTTGCATTTTAATAAAAAAACGGATGTCTCAACTTTTCTCCTCTACCCTGCTTGAAAATGCGGTCAATGAGTTTGCCAAGCTTCCCGGCATCGGTCGGAAAACGGCACTCCGGCTGGTTTTACATTTGCTGAAGCAGTCGGAAGGAGAAGTAGATCTTTTTGGAAATACCTTTATCCGCTTACGCAAAGAAATTGTGTACTGTAAAGTATGCCACAATATTTCCGACACAGAGATTTGTCATATTTGTGCCAATCCGGGACGCGATTCGAAGACAGTCTGCGTGGTGGAAAATATCAAAGATGTGATGTCTGTGGAAAATACGCAGCAGTACAAAGGCCTGTACCACGTGCTTGGCGGCATTATATCGCCGATGGACGGTGTTGGGCCGAATGACTTAGAAATTGAAAGTCTGGTAAAACGTGTTCAGGATGAAGATATTAAAGAGGTAATTCTGGCACTCAGCACCACGATGGAAGGAGACACTACGAATTTCTATATTTTCCGAAAATTATCGCCTTTAGGAGTAAAAATAACAACAATAGCACGCGGAATTGCCATCGGTGATGAACTGGAATATGCCGATGAGGTAACTCTTGGTCGTTCCATTGTGAACCGCGTGGAATTTACAAATTCATTTAAATAAAAAAACATGGAATTAGATCGTAAAGTAAGGATGCTATCCCGCTCTATAAACGTAGTTTACTACACAATTTATCTGTTGACAATTGTTGCCGTGGTGACTATTTTTTTTCTGACTTATTCTGATGCAGAAGTGAATAGAATTGATCCGCTGAGCAAGTTAGGCACCAATATTTCCACAGCATACATTATTTTTCTGCTGATTTCAATTCCCGGGGCACTGTATTTGTTTCACCGCTACACACAGAAATTGAAAACAGAGCCGGAAGAATTTGTAAAATTCAGCAAATACAAAAAAGCTTCTTTCATCCGCTTGTGGGTAGTAGGTCTGGGACTAATTTCAGGAGTAATTCTCGTGTACGTTCTCCGTTCACAATCGATGATATTCACATCTGCCATTGCCGCCATCGCGCTTTATTTCTGCAAACCTTCCGGGTTAAAGATTATCCGCGATTTGGATTTAGACGCTGAAGAAGAAAAAGTCACCGGCACCAAATATTTATAAACAAGAGGATTAAGCAAAATGATTTTGCTTAAAAACATTAAACCTAAAAAACCTTATTAAATTTCAACCAAATGGTTATCGCAGTAGATTTTGACGGGACAATAGTAACCCACGAATATCCCAAAATTGGGAAAGAAATTCCATTTGCCATTGACACTTTGAAGCGTTTACAGCAGGAAGGTCATCACCTTTTGATACTTTGGACGGTGCGTGAAGGTGATTTGCTGAAAGATGCCGTGGAATTTTGCCGTGAGCGCGGTTTGGAGTTTTATGCCGTAAACAGCAATTATCCTGATGGAGAAATCATTGACAATCAGCCACGTAAACTAAATGCCGAACTCTTTATCGACGACCGGAATTTAGGCGGTTTGCCCGATTGGGGCGTTATTTACCGAATGGTACTGTCCGGAAATCCGCTTACTCAGCAATCAATCGATTTTATGCCAGACACAAAACCGAAGAAAAAAAGTTGGTTTGGAAGATGATACGTTAGTTTTGAGTTTTGAGTTGTTTATAGCTGAAAAGTTGTTTATCAGTTTTTTCTAATTTCTAATTTCTAATTTCTAATTTCTAATTTCTAATTTTCAACCTCTATCTTGCTTCTTTCCAATTTCTTGTAATGTTTCATCAACTCCATCTGTGAGCGGAAAGGCGGTTCATCGGTTTCCTGAATGATATTTTTACCTGTTGCATCGCAAATTCTTGCCTGTACATTGTCTCGTAAACCGTACTCTATCACCGTTTTGATGTCTTTCTGAATTTCTTTGTCGTAAATCGGCACGGCAACCTCTATCCTGCTGTCCAAATTACGTGTCATCCAGTCCGCGGACGACATGTAGTACTTTTCCACTCCGTTGTTGCAGAAAATAAATATCCGCGGATGCTCCAAAAATTGATCCACGATTCCCACAATTCTAAAATTATTTTTCAGTCTTGCCTGAGTCGTTACCACCGAGCACATGCCTCGAACAACTGCATCGATTTTCACGCCTGCTTCGGCCGCATCGTATAATTTTTCGATAATTTTATAATCGGTAATGTGGTTAATCTTGCAAAGTATATATGCAGGAAGTCCTTTCTTAGCATTCACTATTTCATTGTGAATCATTTGATTAAGTTTCTTCCGCATCTCCTGCGGTGAAACCAGTAAATGTGAAAACTGCACCGCCTGGAACGGTTTGTCAATGAAATTAAATACTGTTTCCACTTCTGCCGTTATCTGCTTATTGGCAGTAAAAAGCGTGAAATCGGTATAAACTGCTGCATTCCCTTCGTGAAAATTACCGGTGCTGATAGCAGCTACTTTTTTACCGTTTTTCTTCTTGATGAGTGTCAGTTTGCTGTGAATTTTAAGTCCTTCCACCCCAAAAACCACATTCACGCCGGCCTCTTCCATCCGCTGTGCCCACTGTATATTGTGTTCCTCGTCAAAACGTGCGCGGAGTTCCACCACGGCAGTCACCTGCTTACCATTTTTAGCAGCAAAAATCAATGCACGCGCCACTTTCGAGCGGCTTGCCATGCGGTAAAGCGTGATTTGAATGCTCTTTACCTCCGGATCAATGGCAGCTTCGCGGAGCAGCTGCACGTACTGCGAAAAACTATAATAAGGATAATGGAGGAAAACATCCTGTTTTTCGATAGATTTGATAACCGACTGCGACATTTTGATGGTTTCATTTTCCAAACCAATGGTTTTCTCATACACCAGGTCAGTTTTACCGAGCGTAGGAAAACTCATGAAATCCTTAAAATTATGATACTTGCCTCCCGCTATGATCGTTCCTGTTTTTTTGAAATTAATTTTTTTCAAAATATACTTTTTCATCTCCTCAGGCATCGATCTGTCATACAGAAAACGCAACGGCGATCCAAAACGGCGACTTTTTATCCCTTTACTTACTTTATCCACGATTCCCTGACCCAGTTCTGCCTCAATTTCCATCTCAGAATCACGGGTGATTTTAACCGTATAAGCTTCAAATTCATCGTAATCGAGACTGCTGAAAAGCAATGGCATACATTGTCTGATGACATCATCCAGAAATATTACACATTTTTTATCTCCATCATCCGGCAGCACCAAAAAGCGAGAATAATCGAAGCGAGGCATCTCAATGAGCGCATATTTATAGTCTTTCGCGTTTTTGCTGTTCAGTAATTTTACAAAAAGATAAATGTGAGCATCACGAAGTTCCGGGAAATTTTTTACGGAAGTTCCCGAAAGCATGATGGGCGTGATGGCATCTTCCAGTTGCTTATCGTAGTAATTGATAGCAAAAGCACGTTGCTCATCGTTGAGCTGGTTTTCATCCAGTATGAAAATATTTTCCAGAGTCAGTTCTTCCTTTATTTTTGAATAGTTTTTTTCCTGAACAGACTGAGTATCGGCAGTCATTTTAGATATTTTCTTCAAAATTTCAGCCGGATCATCCTTCGAAGAAGGCATTCGCATACGCATTTCAGCCATTCGCATCAGCGTAGCCACGCGCACACGGAAAAATTCATCCATATTATTGGAAAAAATACCTAAAAATTTCAATCGCTCAATCAACGGGACATTCGGATTGGCGCTCTCTTGCAGTACACGGTCGTTGAAGTACAACCAGCTGATTTCACGGTTCAGAAATTGTGATTTTTCTTTTACTTTCATACAAAGTATTAAAAAATGGAAAACGTGCTAATAATGGCTTAGGCTCTTAATCTCAGCCGTTTTGTGAAAATATTGACAAATATAGAAATTTATTTATAAAATGGTGTTACAGTGCCGATAAGAATGTGATTTTTACCAATTTTTATTATTTTGATGTCCCGTTTTTTACACAAAAAACCTCTCGGCGAACACACGTGTTAATATTTATTAATTTTTGACAGTGTAACTTAGGTTACAGCTTTTGGGATTATGAATGATTTACTTTGTACTATCAAAGGTGAGAAAGTAAAATTTAATATAATATTATGAGTGAAGACATAGAAATTTGCCACTGCATGGGCATCATGAAAAGTGAAATTGAAAATGCAATTCTTGAAAAAGGACTGACAACCGTCGATGAAGTTGGTGAAGAGACAGAAGCCGGAACCGTTTGTGGCAGCTGTATCCCGGACATTGAGGACATATTGTTTGAAATTAATAGCAAAAAATAAAAGTGATGGAAAAATTAAAAAACATGAGAGTTGGCGACATTGTTACCGACGATTTTAGGACAGCAGAAGTATTCAAAGAATTTGGTATCGATTTTTGCTGTGGAGGAAATGTGACGTTAGAAAGTATAGCTGACGAGAAAAAAATCAGACTGGATACTTTGGTTGAGAAATTGACTAATCTGGACAGCAGAGGCGGTGGTGCAGCTATGAACTACAAAGACTGGGCTCCCGATTTCCTTTCTGATTACATTGTGAATCAGTTTCACCAAAAGGTGTACAGAAACTTACCGTCGATTGTGCAGTATGTGGAAAAAATTGCAGAAGTGCACGGCGAGCGCCACCCGGAATTATACCAAATCAACGAGCTTTTCAAACTAATTAATTCAGAAATGCCGGTGCATCAAAGACAGGAAGAAAATGTATTTTTTCCTGCAATAAAAGAAGTAATGAAATCAGGTTCGGAAGAAGCTAAGAAAATCATTATTTCCCAACTGAAAGATATGCGTGAAGAACACGATTTGATTGGCGGAACCATGGATGAAATCAATAAATTGAGCGGTGGATATATGCTTCCTTCCGATGCCTGCAAAACGTACGAAGTGGCCTACAAACTGCTCGAAGAATTTGAGGATGACCTGCATGCGCACGTGCACCTGGAGAACAATATCCTGTTCAACAAAGCCGAAAAATTGGCGGTATAACGAAATATCTCATAGATCGAATTTCTGATTAAATGCACTAATCTCCGCAAGAAGCAGGATATACACATGATATCAATTTATTTTCAGGAAAAATAACAGGAGGAAATGCAACATATTCCTCTCGATATTTTTTTTTATTTTTTACGTAAACCGGTTAACAAAATATCAGTTTAACATGTTTTAATTGTATTGTCTTATAATTATTTATTTTTATGCTCAATTTATTACTAATTATCACCGCATATCCCGGTAATTGAATATTAACAACAAATTGAACATTTTTATTTTGGATTAAAATCAGGAATTGAAACATGTATTTTCAAACATAGAGAAAAGTTTT
>CAZIRA010000056.1:0-16714 GCA_964541615.1 uncultured Paludibacter sp. | reverse complement strand
CTCTTTGCTATTTAACTATTACACTATTTTACCATTCAACTAACTTCAAATCTCCCACTGCTCCAAGCTGTCCACCAAATCATCAAAACATTTGATTTTGGATTTTGCTTTTACTTCGGCAATTTGCTTATCCATCGCATCATTGTAGGTTTCAGCAGGTACATCGCGGATTACACCCAATGCAATTGGCATATCAGGTCCTTTCATCATAGCCAGTTCCCAGTGCAGTGTTGGATTTGGATTAGCGGCATTGTGAACCAGGATGTCGGCTTCCGTGATACCGTTCTCACCAATGGTAACGGCTTTCAGTTGACCGTTTTCAAGTATTAATCCTTTGTCATTATTCACGCCGTAAATCATTGGTTTTCCATGTTCAAGGAATACCATTTTATCAGGACGGGTATTTTTCTCAGCCAGCCAGCCGTGTGCTCCATCATTGAAAATCACGCAGTTTACCATACATTCAATCACGGATGCACCTTTGTGTTTCGCTGCGGATAGCATCACCTGCTGTGCATTTTTCAAATCCACATCCAGTAATCTGCCAAAGAAATTTCCACGTGCTCCGAAAGTCAATTCTGCCGGGCGGAAAGGTTCTTCAATGGTGCCGAAAGGCGATGATTTAGTAATATGTCCTTTCAGCGTTGTAGGAGAAAACTGTCCTTTGGTAAGTCCGTATATTTGGTTGTTGAAAAGCAGGATATTGATGTCCACATTGCGTCTTACGCTGTGGATAAAGTGGTTGCCTCCGATTGCCAGACAGTCGCCGTCGCCGGTTATCTGCCAGACAGTAAGGTTAGGATTGGCCACTTTTACTCCTGATGCCACTGCCGCTCCACGACCGTGGATGGTATGGAATCCGTAACTGCTGATGTAATATGGGAGGCGGGAAGAACAACCGATTCCTGAAATTACAGCAATTTCATGTGGAGGAATTGCCATTTCAGCCATTACTTTTTGCAAACTGTTGATAATGGCGTAGTCACCGCAACCAGGGCACCAGCGCACCTGTTGGTCACTTTTAAAATCTTTTGCAGTAAAATCTATTTTTACAGCTTCCATAGCATTTATTTTAATATTTTTTCAAACTGTTCCTCCAATTCCGTAACGGTGAATGGCTGACCTTGTACTTTGTTGTATTGCAAAATGTTAAGTCCAGGAATTTCGGCACGAAGGTACGCAGCAAATTGACCTGAGTTTAATTCGCAAACAACAATTTTCTTAAATTTTTTCAATACCTCCGCTGTGTTTTTAGGCAGAGGATTAATGTAATTGAAATGCGCCATAGCCACATTTTTTCCTTTGCTGTTCATGTTGGAAACGGTGCCCATTAAATGTCCGCGGGTACTTCCCCAGCCTACAACCAGCAAATCGGCATTTTCATTTCCAAATATTTCCAAATCAGGAATAGAACGCTGTACATTCTGAATTTTCTGCGCTCGTGTATCCACCATTTTTTGATGATTCAGCGGATCAGACGAAATGCCGCCTTTGAAATAATCTTTTTCCAGACCTCCGTTACGATACTCGAATCCGGGAGTACCGGGAACAGCCCAGTAACGCACTTTCGTCCCTTCGTTGCGTGAAGTAGCGTTGTAATTTTCAAAATCAGCAGGAACGTAATTCGGTTTAATCTCCGGAAGTTCGGCTAGTTTCGGCAGTTTCCAAAGCGAGGTTCCGTTGCCGATAAATGCATCAGAAAGCACAATAACTGGAGTCATATATTCCAATGCTATTTTGGAAGCCATGAAAGTATAGTGGAAACAATCGTCAGGCGTGCTTGGAGCGATGACAACCACAGGACTTTCGCCGTTTCTTCCGTGAAGTGCCTGAAGCAGGTCAGTCTGTTCGGTTTTTGTTGGCATTCCGGTAGAAGGTCCACCGCGCATCACGTCGATAATCACCAACGGCAATTCTGCCATGACAGCCAGGCCGATAGCTTCTGATTTCAAAGCCAATCCGGGACCTGAAGTATTTGTTGCAGCCAGATTTCCGGCAAATGATGCGCCGATAGCCGTAGCAATTCCGGCGATTTCATCTTCGCACTGCATCACTTTTACGCCCAAATCACGACGGAGTGCCAAGTCCTGCATAATGTCAGAAGCAGGAGTAATCGGATAGCTTCCCAAAAACAACTGTAATCCGGCTTTTTCAGCAGCTGCGATCAATCCGTAAGAAGTAGCCGTATTTCCGGAAATACTTGTATATTTCCCAGGAACTGTATCTCCCGAACGCTCAATTGTGTATGTTGGAATGGCTAAATGGAGGTTATTTCCATAGTTAAAACCGTCGTTCATTACTTTGATGTTGGCTTCGAGAACGGTGGGTTTTTTCTTGAATTTATTTTGAATAAAATGTTCAGCTTTGTCCATAGGGCGGTTAAACAGCCAGCAAACCAGTCCCAGCGCGAACATATTTTTGCTCCGCAATACATCTTTACCATCCATACCAAAACCGTCGAGACTTTTTTGTGTCAATGTGGTAAGTGGAGAAGGAATCAATGTAATCGTTTCAGAAACAGCAAGTTCTGTGAATGGGTTATCCGTGATAAAACCTGCTTTCGTCAGGTCGCTTTTCTGAAAACTGTCCTCATCGAAAATGATAGCTCCCCCTTTTTTCACTTTTTTGATATTCACTTTGAGAGCGGCAGGGTTCATAGCCACGAAGATATCCGCTTCGTCGCCGGGAGTATATACTCTACTCGAACCAATGTGAACCTGAAAGCCCGATACGCCACCCAAAGTACCTTGTGGAGCACGAATTTCAGCCGGATAATCAGGGAAAGTAGAAATTTCATTGCCGATTACGGCTGAGACATTGGAAAATAAAGTCCCTGTCAGCTGCATCCCGTCACCCGAGTCGCCCGCAAACAGAACTACTACATTATCCAATTCTTTTACTTGAATGTTTTCCATTTAACTATTTTGTCTTGATTTTAGATAAATTCAAATTAATAAAATCCTTTATTCTTCAATAACTGCAAATTATTATTTTTAAATAATCAGACATTCTTGTCCGACTTCCTTATAGTTCAAAATTGACTACTCAGATTTATCGTATACTAAAAATCAGCATTGTTTGGAGTCCGTGGAAACGGAATCACGTCGCGGATATTGGCCATTCCGGTGACGAAAAGCAACAGACGTTCAAATCCAAGACCAAATCCTGCGTGCGGCGCAGTTCCGAAGCGGCGGGTATCCAGGTACCACCAAATATCTTTTTCCGGCACGCCCATTCCGGCAGCACGCGTTCTTAGTTTTTCATAATCTTCCTCACGCTGTGAACCGCCGATGATTTCTCCGATTTTCGGGAAAAGCACGTCCATAGCACGCACGGTTTTTCCGTCTTCGTTGAGTTTCATATAGAATGCCTTGATTTCCTGTGGATAATCGGTCAGTATAACCGGTTTTTTGAAATGTTTTTCCACCAGGTAGCGTTCGTGTTCAGACTGCAAGTCAGTTCCCCAACCCACGCGGTATTCGAATTTATGACCGTTAGCCACGGCTTCTTCCAGAATTTTGATTCCTTCGGTGTAAGTCAGGCGTTTAAAATCATTTTCAACTACAAATTTCAGCCGCTCAATCAATTCCTTGTCGTACATCTCGTTCAGGAATTTCAGGTCATCTTCACAGTTGTCCAGTGCCCACTGTACGCAGTATTGGATAAAATCCTGCGCCAATTGCATATTCTCTTCAATTTCGTTGAATGCTACTTCCGGTTCAATCATCCAGAATTCAGACAAGTGGCGCGGAGTATTTGAATTTTCAGCACGGAAGGTAGGTCCGAAGGTGTAAATCGCACCCAATGCCATGGCTGCTAATTCGCCTTCCAGCTGTCCGGATACGGTCAGATTAGCGTGTCTGCCAAAGAAATCCTCAGTAAAATCCACTTCGCCCTGGTCGTTTTTCTTCACATTGGCCAGGTCCAGC
Source organism: uncultured Paludibacter sp. (assembly GCA_964541615.1). Lineage (GTDB taxonomy): Bacteria > Bacteroidota > Bacteroidia > Bacteroidales > Paludibacteraceae > UPXZ01. Next base: position 12,785 of record CAZIRA010000056.1, on the reverse strand, counting down.
GTGGTAACCTGGAACATTTGCCCGGCACCTTCGGCATCCGAAGCGGTAATGATCGGTGTATGGAAATAGAAAAATCCACGATCGTGGAAAAATTTGTGAATGGCAATCGCCATGTGGTGGCGGATACGAAAAACAGCTCCAAACGTGTTGGTTCGTGGACGCAAGTGTGCAATCTCACGTAGAAATTCGAGCGTATGCCCTTTTTTCTGCAATGGATACGTTTCAGGATCGGCACCCCCGTAAATCAGCACATCTTCTGCCTGAATTTCTACGTTTTGCCCTTTGCCCTGCGACTCTACCAGTTTACCTGTTACACTAATGCAGGCACCGGTTGTAATCGGTTTCAGGTATTCTTCATCAAACCTGCTTAAATCAACAACGACCTGAATGTTATTTATAGTTGAACCATCATTTAAAGCGATGAAACTTACGTTTTTGTTACCTCTGCGGGTGCGAACCCAGCCTTTAATATTCACATCTGATCCGAACGCTGAACTTTTCAGCGCATCAACAATTTTTGTTCTTTGCATAAAATTTTTCTGAAATTTAAATCGAACTGCAAAATTACAACTTTTTAATCATAAAAGGTATTAATATTACAAATAAAAAAAAACATCCATTCAAAAAATGGATGTTATGAATTTGTTTTTCTTCGGCATTGAGAATAAATTCCCAGTCGACAAGTTAACTATTTTTTCTTTTTCGAACTTGTTTTTTTAGCTACCGGCTGTTTGTCGATACTGCCAAGCAGTGTCATTGCGCAGCGGAATCCAATATCGTTTGCCGATTTATTTTGGTCAAGATAACGCCGTGTAGCTGGATTGATCCAATATGAGCGGTCTTTCCAGGAACCACCTTTGTATACTCGGGTTTTATTCGAAACTTTCGGTGCGAGCACGTCAGTAGGGTCGAGCTGGCGGTTGTTTCTCAAAGCAGACATTCCTTCCGGATCAGTATAAAGCTGAAAATCAGTAACGATCTGGTTAGTCCCGTCACGATAATTGCGCATATCATCTTCGGGAAGCACTGTGCGGGCAATTCTACCCAGCGAATCTACTTTCAGTTGATACCTGCCGTTGCCGTCCTGCGACTCGGCCAGGTAGGTGTAACCCTGATTTCCACGAAAGGGATTGTAGTCAGAAACTTCCTGATGCGAGGTAGATCGATACACGTCAAGCACCCACTCGTTTACGTTTCCAGCCATATTGTATAGCCCAAAATCGTTTGGCGGATAGGCATCTCCGGGTGCAGTGGTGGTGTATCTGTCGTTGAGGTCGCCGGCAGTTCCCATCATATCACCTCGTCCGCGAACGAAATTAGCCTGCATTTTTCCCTGAGTTTTTCCTTTTTCGGTATTACGCAGACGGTCGCCTGTCCAGGGATACATCCTTCCTTCAGCAACAAGGCCGTTTTTGTCAGCCTTCAATCCGTAAGCGGCAAATTCCCATTCGGCTTCTGTCGGCAGTCGGAAATTCGGGAACATCAGCCCGTCACCCATTTGCGCTTTGCGCGTTGTTCCGTACGCTCCTTGAAGCGGTTTCGGCCCCATCGGCGGATTGTATGCGCGTTGCAACAGATATTTTTCTGTGTTAAAAACAAAATTCTGAGCAATAGAATCGTGTTCCGGCACTCGCTGAACATAAGAAAAATCAGGCGGTGCAAGCACACCTGCTTTCACAAGCACAAGTTCATTGAGGCGGTCGGTACGCCATTGACAGTAATCCATCGCCTGCTCCCAGGTCACGCCTACCACGGGATAGTGGTTAAATGCCGGATGCGAATAGTAACGATCGTAGTAGGGTTCATTGTAGGTAAGCGGATCGGATGCTTTATCCACATTTGGAAGCGTATTTTGAACCAGCCGAGGCGCCACATCGCCAAACACCACTTCCATCCAGTGTGTATATTCTCTCCACATCAGGTTACTTACCTCGTACTGATCCATGTAAAAAGAACCTACGGTCACACGGCGTGTGAGGTTGTCGCGCTGAGCGGTAATCATGTCTGATTTTTCGCCCATCAAAAATGTTCCGCCCTCTATCACAACCATTCCGGCAGGAGCCTGTGGTTTGTAGTTTTCCTGTGCGGCAAATCCTGATGAAGCATATCCCGTTCCACCCGAAAAGTTCTCATTCTGATAGGTCCACCCAGTGGCAGTCGAAACAGAAGACCCTTTTGGCGGAGGTGCCTGCTTTGCGGTTTTGGCAGATCTTGGCGCACAAGATGCAATCAGCAGAAACACAAGTATAAAACTTGAAAATTTTATAACACAATTTCTATTCATATTTTTATAGACTTTTAGAGCCAAGACATTTAGACGTTAGACTTTTAGATGCAAGATATTAAACTTCCTACTTCTGACTTCCGGCTTATTTAATAACTCATTTTCAAACAAAAACGTATATTTTAGGCCAAATTTTTTAATAAATCTCAATTTCGGCTCGAAAAAAACAGTTTTATTGCTTACTTTTGTGGAATAATCGATTTCTTACATAACGAAGAAAATCCAAACATATTTCATTGAAGCGATGGATTTTATCCCTTTCCAACTCAATATCAAAGGCAGGTTGCTCGATTTAAGCACTCCGGTTGTGATGGCAATCGTGAATGTCACCCCCGATTCGTTCTATGGTTTGAGCCGAATGAATTCGGATAAAGATGTGCTGAAAACGGTGGAAAAAGTGCTGAACGATGGAGCTTCGATAATTGACGTTGGTGCCTATTCCACACACCCGGCTTCCAGGCATATTTCTGAAAAAGAGGAAACTGACAGACTAACCAAGCCTTTGAAGGCAATCAGGTCTCACTTTCCCGAAGCGATTATTTCGCTCGATACATTCCGCTCAGGTGTGGCTCGATGGGCTGTTGAGAATTTCGACATTAACATCGTCAACGATGTGAGCGGTGGCACGCTGGACGATTATATGTTTGAGACTGTGGCTGATTTGCAAATTCCATACGTGCTGATGCATATGAAAGGCACGCCTCAGACCATGCTGCAGTTTACCGATTACAAGAATATGATGTCGGAAATTCTTGGTTTTTTTGAAAAAAAGAGTGCACAACTGGTACATTTGGGCGTAAAAGATATCATAATCGATCCCGGTTTTGGCTTTTCAAAAACTACCGAACAAAACTACGAACTTCTTGCAAAAATGAACTATTTCAAAGAATTAGGATTTCCGATTCTTTGTGGAATTTCAAGAAAATCAATGATTTATAAGTTTCTTGAAACAACACCGGAAGAAGCATTAAACGGAACGACCGCTTTGAATGTTTTAGGGATGACAAACGGAGCTAATATCCTCCGGGTGCACGATGTAAAAGAAGCGGTGGAAGCAGTAAAAATATTCTCACAATATAAACGTTATCAACAAAAGTAACGGCTATGATGGGATTTAATATAGGTATAAAAGACATTATCGACATCGTATTGACGGCGATACTGCTGTTCAGCGCCTATAAGCTGCTGAAACGGTCGGGCGCAGCCAACGTATTTGTGGGCGTGATGACGTTCATTATCGTTTGGTTTCTGGTGTCGCAGGTATTTAAAATGGAGCTTCTCGGAGGTATTTTCGACGGAGTGATCAGCGTTGGAGCCTTTGCTTTGATTGTCCTGTTTCAGACTGAAATTAAGCGTTTTTTCAATCGTATCGGATCAAGGAGAAGCTGGGGAATTCTGAATTTTTTCAAGCGGTATTTCAAAAACGGCACCGATGACGAACCAAAAACTGACTACGACCTGATTCAGATCGTTCTTGCCTGCCGGAATATGTCCAAAACTGCAACCGGAGGCCTGATTGTGATTACAAGAAACGATATGCTCGATTTTTACACGCAGTCGGGCGAAGTTATCGACTCCCGCATTTCGTCTCGTTTGATCGAAAATATTTTCTTTAAAAATAGCCCGTTACATGATGGCGCGTTGGTTATTTCCAACCGTAGGCTTCGTGCTGCTGCATGTATACTGCCCGTCTCAAGCAATCAATCCATTCCGAAAAGATTAGGATTACGCCATCGTTCTGCGCTTGGCGTAACGGAGCAATCGGATGCTATTGCCATTATTATTTCTGAAGAGACCGGACAGATTTCGTGGGCAATTTCCGGAAAACTCACCATCCATGTGAAACCGGAGGAATTGGAACATTTCCTTTCAGAAGAGATGAAAGACGTTAACAAATAAACATATGGGGTTAGTGAAAAAATTAGCATTGCTTACACTTTTATTGGTTCTTACCCAATGGAGTTTTGGAAAATCAAAAACTGATGTTGAGAAATTATCATTGTCTCTTTTTGAAGATGTTAATATTCAGTTTAATCCGGGAAAATATCCTGACGGACTCAATGAAGTAAACGGCACAATCCATCTTGCCAACGGCAGAATTGCAGTAAAAAAAGTAGAGATACCTGCATTCAAGCGTAACACAAAGGCAACTACAAAAATAACCCTAACTTCCAACGGCGATCCGTGGGATAAATCGGGTTCGTGCTTTTTGATCCCTAAATCATCGCTGATCAATATGCTGAATGTGGCTAAAGGCGAACATATATTTCCTGCGGCAGACAGTACAAAATATGAAAAACTGGTCGGAATTGTTTCAGGAAAAGACTACTTACCGACGATAGAGCTGATGCGGTTTATGACACCATTTGGCGTGGGACATTTCAGCGGAGCAAATGACAGCACTTCACGCAAAAGAATGCCGGTATACATAGACGGATGGGCTAAAAATGTGCAATGGGAACAGGATGTGAGCGATTTGATGCCGCTGCTGGAAGGCGAAGTCTATGTGGGAGTTTACGTTGATACCTGGACAGAAAAAGGGTATAATGTGAGCGTGAAACTGGATTTTGAACAAAGTAAAATTCGCCGGGATAAAATGCCTGAAAGATACGTACAACCGCTGATTAATACGGTTTTCTATCTGGGGCAGTCCATCCCGGATATTTTTGCCCGAAAAGACGTTTCCATTCCATTCGTTATTCCTGAAAAAGCTAAAAATATTCGTCTGAAATACATTACAACCGGGCATGGAGGACATTCCGGCGGAGATGAATTTGTGGAAAAAGAAAATATTATTTCTGTGGATGAAACAGAAGTTTTCAGATTCACACCCTGGCGATCCGATTGTGCATCTTTTCGTCGTTTTAACCCCACGTCCGGCGTGTGGCTCCAAAAGCGGACAGTGGCATATATTTCCCAAACAGGGCGTGCAGAAAAGGAGATCGAAGAACCGCTTGCATCATCCGATTTGTCGCGTTCCAACTGGTGTCCGGGAAGTGATGTGACACCTGAAACGATATTCCTGCCAAATCTTTCGCCTGGAAATCATACGCTAACCATTTCTATACCAAAAGCACAAGCTGCAGCAGGAAATGCATTAAACCATTGGCTTGTTTCGGCGTATTTGGTTTGGGAATATTAGTTAATAGTTTATAGTAATCAGTTAAAAGTCCGTGTTTTGTTTTTCAAACAAAACATATCAAAATAAATAGGCAAAATGAATATCTTACTTGTCGGATCGGGTGGACGCGAGCATGCTTTGGCATGGAAAATCACACAAAGCCCAAAACTCTCAGCACTTTTCATTGCACCCGGTAATGCGGGAACTTCGGCTGTCGGACAAAATTTGAACATCGATGTTTCTGATTTTTCAGCGGTGAAATCGGCCGTTTTGAAGCACAATATCGATTTGGTTTTCGTCGGGCCGGAAGATCCGCTTGTGAACGGCATTGTTGATTTTTTTGAGAATGACAGTGAACTGAAATCTGTTCCGGTAGTGGGGCCAAACAAAGTGGCGGCACAATTGGAAGGAAGCAAGGACTTTTCCAAGAAATTTATGGAGAAGCACAGCATCCCAACGGCACGTTATTTCAGTGTTTCCAAAAATAATATTGAAGAAGGGATTGATTTCCTGAAGAAGTTGAGACCTCCTTACGTGCTGAAAGCCGACGGTCTGGCAGCAGGCAAGGGTGTCTTGATTATAAATAATCTGGATGAAGCTTCAACTGAACTTCAAAATATGCTTGGCGGGAAATTTGGAAAAGCGGGTGATACGGTCGTTATTGAAGAATTTCTTTCAGGGATTGAATGTTCGGTTTTTGTAATCACCGATAGTAAAAACTACAAAATCCTCCCCGAAGCAAAAGACTACAAACGGATTGGCGAAGGCGACACAGGGCTAAACACAGGCGGCATGGGAGCTGTTTCACCGGTGAGTTTTGCAGATGAGGTTTTCATGCAGAAAGTGGAAGAACGGATCATCAAACCAACCGTGGAAGGACTTCAAAAAGATGGAATCGTTTACAAAGGTTTTATTTTTTTCGGGCTGATAAAAGTGGATGGAGAGCCGTTTGTTATCGAGTACAACGCGCGTCTCGGCGATCCGGAAACAGAAGTAGTAATGCTCCGGTTGAAATCGGACCTGGTGGAGCTGCTGGAAGGCGTTGCAGAAGGAAATCTGGATGAAAAAATTGTTGAGTTTGACGAACGTTCAGCAGCTACTGTGATGCTCGTTTCGGGTGGATATCCTGAAGATTATCAGAAAGGAATGAAAATTACCGGACTGGAACAAGTGAAAGACAGCATAGTTTTTCACGCCGGAACCAGGGCGCAAAACAACGATGTGCTGACCAACGGCGGACGTGTGATAGCAGTTAGCAGCTACGGTAAAAATAAAGATGAAGCACTTGCACTTTCATTCAAAAACGCGGAATTGATTGAATTTGAAGGCAAATATTTCAGAAGAGATATTGGATTTGATTTGTAGGATAAAGCAGATTGATATCACGAACGTTATTCTCAAAATGGATTATTTTTCCATAGAAAAATACGAATAGACTATATCCAGCACATCCGATTTTGCCATATCAGCCGGATTCGTACCCGGTTCACCTTCCGGAATTTCTAAGTTCAGTTTTTTGAAGTGTACAACCCAGAAAGGTTCTTCGAGACCAGTTTCCTTGTTTCTGAAAGTCATGGCAAGCGGAGAGAATATTGGTTTTCCGTCGTTGTCTAAAAAGGCGAAACGCACCAGTTCGCTGCAATAAAATTCGTCGTTTGATTCGTTGTACCCAAAATCATACTTTTTCCCTAGATGCACCTTGGCTCGGGCTGGAGCTTTTCGGGCAGATTCTTCGTATGTTTCTTTCACACGTCCTATCGAAATAACGGGTTTTGAGTGAATCACTGCCGACTCATGGATAAAATCTTTCAGTGGAGATTTCACAACACCTTGCCTCGGTGAGGCTTCGAGTACAAATACAGAATCATTTTCAATAGATATAATTCCAACGTGCGAAAAGGGTATTTCGTCCCCTTTTGAAGTTGCATTTTGTATTGCTTTTAGTAATTCCGATTCTCCTTTTCCAACTGAAAACAGCAGATCGCCGTTTTTGAATTGAAAATCTTCAACCGGCATCTTGCAGGAGGCAAGAGTTGCTACCAGTATCATAAAAGATACAAAGTACTTACCCATTTTTCTTTCTCCCGCTTTTGATCAGCGCCTGGTCAAGCAGGTACAAAATCTGCCCGTTGGTGCTTCGAAATTCATCCGCTGCCCACTTCTCAATTGCATCCATCTGATCTTTGTCGATGCGCAATACAAATGATTTGGTTTTGGTTTCTTTTGCCACTATACTATCGTTTTATTTTCTGCTTTCTTCTTTCAGTAGATTTAAGAATTGAAGCATTTCTTCCTGTTTCTGAGTGCCGATCATCACTATTTTATTGTCGAGAAAAGTCAGCTGCAGGCCGATTCTTCCGTTCATGCTGTAAGCAATTTTTTTTCCTGATCGGTAACGATACCCCCAGCCTCCGAATTCCAAAGCAGGATTGTATTTTCTCACTTCGTAAGAGGCCACCGATTTCCAATCATAAAATTTGTATTTCTGCTGAAAAGGCAGAAAACGGACATACACTCCATTTTTATCGATGTAAGTATCCAGTTTCAGCATAAGGATTGAAACTATCACCAGCACAACGAACAATGTGAGGATAATCAGCCAGGTATTGCTTGCGGGATTACTCCCAAAGGTTATCCCCGTCACAACCTGCCGGTAGCATCCATACACCATAAATCCGGCAGTTGCAATAAGAACAGCCCAAGTCCACCATTGTTTTTGGGTTTGAATTTCGTGAAAACCGGAAGTGTTTTTCATGGTGAAACTGAATGGATTGTTAATTGAATATTCCCCTTTCTATTTTGTAGAAAGGGGAGTTGGGGTTTACTGATACAGTGTTCCTGAGTTAATTATCGGCTGAGCATTTTCCTGTCCGCAAAGCACCACCATCAGGTTGCTCACCATGGCAGCTTTTTTTGCATCGTCCAGTTCAATGATTCCATCTTCTTTGAATTTACGCAAAGCCAGTTCCACCATCCCGACAGCGCCTTCTACAATTTTTTCGCGGGCTGCAATAATGGCTCCGGCTTGCTGACGGCGCAGCATCACTGCGGCAATTTCAGGCGCATAAGCAATGTAGTTGATTCGGGCTTCCACAACCTCAATTCCGGCAATCTTCAGTCGTTCGTTGATCTGATTCTCGAGCAGATCGTTGATTTCTTCGCCGCCTGAGCGGAGTGTGAGGTCTTTATTGGTGAGGTCATCTGCGCTCATGTGGTCGTATGGATACATTCCTGCCACGTTGCGGAGCGCAGCTTCACTCTGTATCTGCACAAAGTTTTCGTAAGCTTTCATCTTCACATTCACATTGTCCGAGTTGGTTCCCGGTACGCCGGAAGCCATGGAAGCATTATCCACATCGAATGATGCTTTGTAAGTATCCACCACTTTCCAAACCACAACCATGCCGATCAGAATCGGATTTCCTGATTTGTCATTTACTTTGATGGGTTCAGCATCCAGGTTGCGGGCACGAAGCGTCAGTTTTTTCTTTGAGTAAAATGGATTCACCCAGAAAAAGCCGTTTTCTTTTACTGTTCCTTCATATTTTCCGAAAAACAGCATCACCCGGGCTTCATTGGGTTCTATTTGCATAAATCCCGCCATAGCAAAAATACACCACAAAAACACTACGATGCTCAAAATCACACTAATTGTCATAAATGTGGAGCTGATATTACCGTTGTCCACAGTCCATACGAAAAGTATAACTGCAGCAATCAATAAGAGCGAATTGAAAATCAACATGGGAATTCCCCGAAATTTAAGGCCTTCGAATTTTGCTTCTTGAGTTTTCATAATAATTTAATTTGATATTAATTTGATATCACAAAGATATGTAGTAAATTGTTTAAAACCAAATGTTTCGGTAATATATTTTCAAAAAAAAAAGAGAACAGCATTTTGCAGTCCTCTCTTCCCTTTTTTTCTTCAATTTCTTACTTTTTAAATAAAGATAAAATCCATAAGAACAAGATAGCTCCTACGGTTGCCGTAATTAAGCTGCCCAGAATTCCGCTGGATCCAATGCCCAGCAATCCAAACAACCAGCCGCCTAAAAGACCACCTACAATACCAACGAGCAGATTAACGAGCACTCCGAATCCGCCCCCCTTCATGATTTTGCCAGCCAGATAACCAGCTACAATTCCGATAATAATAGACCACAAAAATCCCATTTTCAACTAGTTTTACAGGGTTAATATTTGTTGAATCTAATGTATTAAACAATGTAAGATTAAAAAATGTTTTTTGTAATTGAAAGGAATATTCCCATTAAAAATTTATTTCACTACTTTTGGTTTGATTTTCTAATCCTGACCGATGAATTAATACAGGTTTTAGTAACTGGTTCAAAAAATGAGTTATCGACGGATTAATTTTTACGTTACAAAACTATAAAATAAGCTCAATACGATCTTCGAAGAATGTTTTAAGTCTGATTTTTCCGGAACTTCATGAGCGGGTATTCTTTCAAAGAATACTATAATGATAGTTCGCCCGGTGCGGGTACGATATTAATTATCACGCTGATTTGGAGAATTATCAGTTATTATCTATATTTGCTCCTTGTTGCGATTGTTATTCCCGGATGGGTCAATAAGTCATTAGGAAAGAAACAGACAGCCTGGAATCAGACTCCTTCCAAAGGTTTTTTAAAATTTCTGATTTTTTCGAAATATTACAGCTGTTTCTGCACATAAATTTTTTAATAATTAATTCATTATCATGCTAAAAAAATTATCGCTGATCACACTGTCAGTAGTGCTGTTGGCCTCACCTGTTTGGGCTTGTACCAATTTTCTTGTTGGAAAAAAAGCGACTACAGACGGCTCTACGTTTATCTCTTATTCTGCCGATTCATACTATTTATTCGGCGCACTTTATCACTATCCGGCTGCAGTTCATCCTGCCGGCACCATGCTCGACATCTATGAATGGGATACCGGAAAATACCTTGGACAAATAAAACAAGCTCCACAAACCTACAACGTAATCGGAAATATCAACGAGCATCAGGTTGCCATTGGTGAAACGACTTTTGGCGGACGCAATGAGCAGATTGACACAACCGGGATAATGGACTATGGAAGTTTGATGTACATAGCTCTTCAGCGCTCCCGCAATGCACGCGAAGCGATCAAAGTTATCACCGGCTTGGTTGCCGAATACGGTTATTACAGTTCAGGAGAATCAATGTCTATCGCCGATCCCAACGAGGTTTGGATTCTGGAGATCATTGGTAAGGGAGCGGGTAACAAAGGTGCGGTTTGGGTGGCTCAACGTCTTCCGGACGATTGCATTTCGGCTCACGCCAATCAGGCACGCATCACTACCATTCCATTCAACGATAAAGAAAACTGCATGTACTCGCCCGATGTTGTTTCATTTGCCAGAGAAAAGGGATATTTCACCGGGAAAGACAGCGAATTCAGTTTTTCTGATGTGTACAATCCGCTCGATTATTCCGGTTTGCGTATTTGCGAAGCACGTGTTTGGTCATTCTTCAAAAATGTGAACAAAGAGATGGAGAACTACATCACTTACGTAAAAGGTGAGACAAAGGAACGTATGCCGCTCTGGGTGAAGCCCGATCGGAAATTGAGCGTAAACGACCTGAAAGCTTTCATGCGCGACCAGTACGAAGGGACCGAATTTGACATGACCAAAGGCGTTGCAGCAGGAACTTTCGGAAGCAAGCTGCGCCATAGTCCGCTCACTTTCAAAGTGGACGACGTAGAATACGGACACGAACGCCCCATTGCGACACAGCAGACCGGTTTTTCGTTTGTTGCCCAGCTTCGCAGCTGGATGCCGGATTATATCGGCGGCATTCTTTGGTTCGGGATGGATGATGCAGCCAGCACTGTGTATGTGCCGATTTTCTGCAGCACAAACAAAGTGCCCTGGTGCTTCAATGAAAAGAACGGAAGCCTGCTTGATTATTCGCCAACATCTGCATTCTGGACCTTTAATCTGGTTTCCAATTTTGCCTACGGCAAATATATGCCGATGATGCAGGATATTAAAAAGAAACAAAAAGAACTGGAAACAGCATTTGAAAAAGAATTACCGGAGCTGGAAGCCAAAGTAACCACTATGCCCGAAATTCAGGCCCGCAACTACCTCACCGACTACAGTGTGAATGCTTCCGAAGCTACAAATTCGGCCTGGAGACAGCTGAGCGAGTTTCTTCTTGTGAAATTTCTCGATGGAAATATCAAGAAAGAAGAGAACGGAAAGTTTGTGAAAAATGAATACGGCTTACCGCCGACAATAATCCGCGCAGGCTATCCGGAAGAAATTCAGCGTGAAATGGTGAAAGAAAATCCGGGTTTGAGACAAAAATCGCAGGAAGAACTGGACAAAAGGAAGTAGTTTCACATTCATATAAAATAAAGAGGCTGCCCTACATGTGATTTGAATTCAAATTCCGCATGGGACAGCCTTTTTAATTTTGAAAAAATAAATTTCTCACTTTTACTTCTTTACCTTTATCCCACATCCAATTGCTTTGGTAACCGGTATTTCGGGAGATATACCTTTAAGAACGGCTTTTACAGCATTTTCTACATACTTTTCTTTTGCTTCACCGGCACTTTTGTAATTATCGTCGATAGTACCCGTGTAAACCACTTCAAATCCGTTGCCGGTGTTTTTCAGCAGAAATACTTCGGGCGTCCTGGTGGCACCGTATTTTGGAAATATATCCTGTTTTTCATCAAAAAGATACGGTAACGTGAACGATTTATCCCGGGCTTTCTTTTTCATTTCTTCAAATGAATCGCCTTTGGAAAGTTCCGGATTATTTGAGTTTATTGCTACAACGGGGAAGCCTTTCGGTGCAAAATTGTTGTGCAACTCGATGATTCGGTCTTCGTACGCCACTACATACGGGCATGTGTTGCACGAGAAAATCAGGATTACCCCTTTTTCTTTGTTGTAATCGGATAATGAAACGGTTTTTCCATCTACGCCTTTCAGTGAAAATGCCGGAGCCTTTTCGCCCGGCTTGATGGACTGAGCTTCGGTAAGCATAACCACTGAAGCAAACAGAGCTAGTGTAATAAGAATTTTTCTCATAATGATGTTTTGTTAGGTAATATTTTAATTAACAGACGCTTAGAGATTGATGTAAATATTTCAGCTATTATTTAATTGGGAGAAATTCATCAACGGCAGAATTCAGTTCTTCAAAAGTAAATTCATGCGGATAAAATTTCCGTTTGTTTTTATTGTAAATCAATGATGCCGGTATTGCTCCTGACCAATCGGCGTTCACCATCGGGATCCATCGGTTTGAATTTGGATCGTCGAGTACAATTACTTCATTTTTCAGGTTGTTTTTTTGTATAAATGGAATCAAGCGACTTTTAATCTGA
>CAZIRA010000055.1:0-16807 GCA_964541615.1 uncultured Paludibacter sp. | reverse complement strand
TTGAGCCACCTTGATTCTGCCGCCTATGCATGGAACAATATGTGGAAAACATGGCTTAAAATCTGGCCCTTTACCTTCGTTCAGCGTTACCGCGTTATTTACGAGGAATACGACCACCAGTACAGTGTGGATAAAAATTACGTTTTTCACATGAGTTCGGTGTGGTTGAATGCCGACTGGGACAGAAACGACGAACTATTCAACGAAGCGAACGCCCGATTTATTTCGGCTTGCCAGCGCATTCCGGAAATTATTTTCGACGGCGGATTGTCCATGTCGAGCAAGGAGCATTGTAGTCCTTCGCTGCGGAATTTTGCCTGCGAAGGAAGTTTTTCGGTAAAAGAATACCTGGAGAAAACCGGAAAATCGTTTGTAGTTTTCAATGCGTCATTCTCCAACCATGCGCACGGTTGGAAGTTAGGTGAGTTTTTAGCCCTGGGCAAAGCCATTATCTCCCTCCCGCCAGTCAACGACCTGCCCGAACCGCTTGTGCATGGCGAAAACATTCACCTGGTGGAAAACAACGAACAGTCTATCCAGGAAGCTATTCTCAAAATAAGAAATGACGATGTTTACCGCCAAAAAACTTGAAAAAGGTGCGAGAGCGTATTGGGAAAAATATGGAGCTCCGGTGAAAGCGTTGGAATTATTGGACAGCCCCCTAACCCTGCCAGAGGCAGGCAGGCCCTTAAAGGTAGAATATTAAGGACGAATTGCATTTTTTTTAATTTAAGAAAATTACATGAAGATACTTTCCCTAAAAACTGAAACGATGATTACTAACCAATTCTCCCCCTTCAGGGGGTTGGAGGGCAGCTATGGCTAAATCAAAAACCGTTTACGTCTGCCAAAACTGTGGTACAGATTCGCCCAAATGGATAGGAAAATGCCCTTCCTGCGGTGAGTGGAATTCTTATGTGGAGGAAATTATCCACAAAGCGCCGTCATCTTCAAAAGTGGTTATTGCCGGATTGGAGCCAACCAGGCAGAAACCGATTCTGATTTCAGATGTTCAAACTTCTGTTGAAGAGCGGATTGACACCAGCAGTAACGAGCTGAACCGCGTACTGGGAGGAGGATTGGTGAAAGGTTCGCTGGTGCTTATCGGCGGTGAGCCTGGCATCGGAAAATCGACTTTAGTCCTTCAGGTTGTACTCGGTATGAAAGGTAAACGGACACTTTACATCTCCGGAGAAGAGAGTGTAAGTCAGTTGAAACTGCGTGCAGAACGGCTTTCGTACAAAGAACCTGAATGTTACATCGTCAGTGAAACATCGCTCGAACAGGTTTTTGTTCATGCTCAAAACGTTCAGCCCGATCTGCTGATTGTCGATTCCATTCAGACCATCACTACCGAGTCTATCGAGTCATCGCCCGGGAGCGTTTCTCAGGTACGGGAATGTGCGGCAGCTCTTCTGAAATTCTGCAAAACAACCAATATACCCGTGTTGCTTATCGGACATATCAACAAAGAAGGCAGTATAGCCGGACCGAAAGTGCTGGAACATATAGTGGACACGGTATTGCAGTTTGAAGGCGACCAACACTACATGTACCGCATTTTACGACCAATAAAAAACCGTTTTGGAAGCACGTCCGAACTTGGTATTTTCGAAATGCAGCAGAACGGACTTCGTGAAGTCAGCAATCCATCCGAACTGCTTCTTACTCAAAACCACGAAGGTATGAGCGGAGTAGCTATTGCATCGACTATTGAAGGTGTTCGACCTTTTCTAATTGAAGTACAGGCACTGGTCAGCTCAGCAGCTTACGGAACTCCTCAACGCTCAAGCACCGGATTTGATTTACGAAGGTTAAATATGCTTCTTGCCGTGCTGGAAAAACGTGCCGGATTCAAACTCGCACAAAAAGACGTATTCATGAATATTGCGGGAGGTATAAAAGTAAATGACCCGGCTATTGATCTGGCGGTGATTTCGGCGGTGCTTTCATCCAGTCTGGATATTGCCATCGAACAGCACGTGTGCATGGCTGGCGAAGTGGGACTTTCAGGTGAAATACGTCCCATCAACCGATTGGAACAACGTATTCACGAAGCGGAAAAACTGGGTTTCAAGCGGATGATTATCCCGCATGTAAACCTGAAAAGCCTGGATTTGAAGAAAATCACTATCGAGCTGGTGCAAGTGTGGAAAGTGGAAGAGGCATTCAGGGTGTTGTTTAAAGCCCCCTAAATCCCCCGAAAGGGGACTTTGGTGCTCAAAACAGATGATGTGTTTGAAGTGAAATGAATCACATGTGTAAAAAAGATTTCCATAAACATTTTTTTACTAATAAAAATTAAAGTTACTTTCTTAAAACAAAACCAATTTACTGAAATCACTCATTTTCAGTAAAAATAACTACCTTTGCACGCATTTTCTTTGCGGATTAATGAAAAAAAAACGCTTCAAACACATTTTATCAGATTTCATGCAACGGATGCGGTTCAAATACCGCGTTTCTATTACCAATGAAAATACGCTCGAAGAGACGTGGTACACCCGTTTATCGAGGTTCAGTGTACTGATTTTTGTGACCGCGTTTTTTCTGACGACGTTCATTATATTGACACTGATAATTTTCATTACTCCGCTGAGATACTATCTCCCGGGTTTTCAGGATTCCGGCAACCGCATAGCTATGATCCAGCAATCGATGAGGCTCGATTCTTTGGACAAAGAAATTCGTCTGAGAGATGCCTATCTGGTTGTTTTGAGAGACAATATGCTCGGCGCAACGCATACTGATACGGTAAAACCGCTCGATTCGATCGAACTGAAAGAGCGGGCTACCGTGGTCATGGAAAAAACAAAACGTGAAGAGGAATTTGTAAGGAAATACGAAGAGACCGAAAAATACAATCTGGGTACAATCGTACAAACTTCGAATGAAAAAATGTATGTTTTCTTCCGGCCGGTGAGCGGGGTTGTGGCCTCTACTTTCAGTCCGAAAGAGGGAGAATTTGGGATAAAAATAATCACTTCTCCGCAGGAAACAGTGAAAAGCGTATTGGAAGGAAGGGTAATTTATACAGGATATACTTTTGAAAATGAATGGGTTATCCAGGTTTTACACGACAACGAATATATTTCGCTCTATAAAAACAACACGCGGTTGCTGAAACAAACCGGAGATTACGTGAAAGCCGGCGAAAGTATTGCAATTACCGGTTCGGAAGGCGATAAAAGCTCAAATAAATTTTTCTACTTTGAGATTTGGAAAAAAGGGAACCCGATAAATCCGCAGGATATGATAACGTTTAGGTTTTAGGCCCCCAAAATTTCTATTTCATTAAGTTAAGAGACAAATTCCTGAATACGAGCGATTTGCATTGCTTAAAAATACAATATTGTATCGCAGCTACGCAGTTCAAAATGGATTTTACCAAATCTTTCTACCTTCCTGATGCTGCTACGCAGCTTACAAGCCACATAGTGGCGACAGAATGGTAGAAATAAGTTTCAAAAAAAAAAATGAGCTGCGTAGCTGCGATAGAATTGCATCTGTTTGACTGGCGTAATATTGTGAACTTTAAATATTTATATCTTATCTTAATGACATTTCCCTAAATTCCCCCTCCTGAGGCGGATAAACCATAAGGGAGACTTGCCATTGAAAAAAGACTTGAATTTCAGTAGATAAATAAAAACAGAATGAACTCCCTGCGTTATCAGACGTTTAGGATATGCAACAAAAAAAGAAAAATATAGCCATACTTGGTTCCACCGGTTCAATCGGGAGGCAGGCATTGGAAGTCATAAAGACAAATCCTGACCGCTTTGAGGTGGTAGCGCTGACGGCGAATAACAGCCTTGACCTGCTTATAGAGCAGGCCTGTGAATTTCAGCCGGATATGGTGGCCATTGCCAATGAAAAACATTATTTCCAACTCAAAACGGCGTTGGCAGATCAGCCGATTAAAGTTTTTGCCGGGAATGATGCGATTGCTCAGATAGCAGAATTGGAAACTGTAGATGTGGTACTTACTGCCATGGTTGGATATGCCGGACTGAAACCGACCATTCACGCCGTAAAAGCTGGAAAGACCATTGCTTTGGCCAACAAAGAAACGCTGGTAGTGGCCGGAGAAATCATCAACGAGCTGGCTCAGAAGCACAGTTCCGCGATTTTACCGGTGGATTCTGAACATTCAGCTATATTTCAATGTTTGACCGGCGAAGGTGATAATCCGATTGACAAAGTTATCCTTACGGCTTCGGGTGGCCCATTCCGCAACAAATCGCTTGACGAACTGATTCATGTCACGTCAGCCCAGGCACTGAAACATCCGAACTGGGACATGGGCGCAAAAATCACCATTGATTCGGCTTCCATGATGAACAAAGGATTTGAGGTAATTGAAGCAAAATGGCTTTTCGGACTGCAACCGGAGCAGATCGAAGTGCTGGTTCATCCGCAATCAATCATTCACTCGATGGTAGAATTTGCCGACGGATCGATAAAAGCCCAACTCGGCATGCCGGATATGAAACTGCCAATTCAGTACGCGTTTACCTATCCCGACAGGCTGAAAACCGGTTTCCCCAGAGTAGATTTTCTAAAATATCCTGAATTGACGTTCGAAAAACCGGACACAACCCGTTTCAGAAACCTGGCATTGGCTTATCAGGCCATGGAAATGGGCGGAAATATGCCTTGCATCCTCAATGCATCCAATGAAGTGGTGGTATCCGCTTTTTTGAAAAATCAGATCGGATTTCTTCAAATGAGCGACGTCATAGAAAAAGTGATGCAGAAAGTACCGTTTATCAAACATCCAACCTATGAGGATTATGTGGAAACGGATAAGGTGGCGAGGGAAATTGCTTTTAACAACGTATTAGTTAAATAGTTAAGTAGTTAAATAGTTTATAGTAAGATAGTTAATAGTTTTTTTGCTATTGAAAAATTGTAAATAATAAAATCGTAAATAAATTAGATGGAGACATTTTTGATTCGAGCAGCACAGCTGATTTTAAGTTTGGCAATTTTAGTGTTGCTTCATGAGTTTGGACACTTCGCTTTTGCACGCCTTTTCAGGGTTCGCGTGGATAAGTTTTATATGTTTTTCAACCCTAAATTTTCGCTTGTTCGAGCTAAAAAAATCAGCGGAAAATGGCAAGTAAAATTCTTTGCACGCAATGTTGACGCCAATGAGAGGATGAAACTCGACAACATGGGGAATGTTATCATGCAATCAGACGGTAAAACTCCTGTGATGGAACCGGTTCCGCTGGCTGATATGGGGATGGACGACTGGCGTCGTTATCCTGAAACTACCGAATGGGGAATTGGATGGCTTCCGCTGGGCGGCTATTGCAAGATTGCCGGAATGATTGACGAAAGCATGGACAAAACTGCCATGGCACAAGCTCCAAAACCCTGGGAATACCGCTCACGTTCCGTTTGGCAACGACTGCCTATTATTATCGGCGGTGTGCTTGTCAATTTTATTTTGGCACTTATCATCTATTCAGCCGTACTTTTCACCTGGGGAAAGGAATATATTCCACTTGAAAATGCCAGATACGGATTGAGTTTTTCGCAACCAATGATTGACGCAGGATTTCAGGACGGTGATAAAATCATCAGTGTCGATGGAGTGAAACTGGCTCAGATTTCAGATGCAGTTGAAAAAATACTGGTTGATCAAGCAAAAACTGCGATGGTTGAACGTGACGGACAAATGATGAAAATCGAAATTCCGTCTGACCTGACTCAAAAAGCGCTGGCTTCCGGTAAGGGAGTGATGGATTTGCGATTCCCGTTTGTAATCAATGAAGTGATGAAAGGCTCGGGAGCAGAAAAAGCAAACCTTCAATCCGGCGACAGCATCATTGGTATTAATGGAAAATCCTTGGCGTTTTTCCAAGATATTTCTCAGGAATTGGCACTGCTGAAAGGAGCTACAACAACGGTTTCTTTCGTTAGAAACGGCGTAACCATGGAGAGTCCGCTCACCGTGAGCGACGATGGAAAATTAGGCGTTTATCCAAAATCACCTCTTACATACCTTCAAACTAACAAGGAAACTTACACGTTGATGCAGTCGATTCCGGCCGGCATCAAAATGGGTGTGGAAACATTGGGAAGCTACATCAAACAGTTCAAACTGGTATTCACCAAAGAAGGCGCGAAATCACTAGGTGGTTTCGGAGCTATCGGACAACTTTTTCCGCCACAGTGGGATTGGCAGACATTCTGGATGATGACCGCATTTCTATCCGTAATTCTGGCATTTATGAATTTTCTACCTATACCCGGATTGGATGGAGGATACGTGATATTCTTGCTCTATGAAATGATTACAGGTCGCAAACCGAGCGATAAGTTTATGGAATATGCCCAAATGGCCGGTATGATACTACTGCTCGGATTGGTACTTTTTGCCAACGGAAACGATATCTTCAGAGCGTTATTTAAATAAAAAGCTCCCTAAATTGGCTACGCCGAATGTTGTTTCACTGTAAGGGTGACTTAATGGCATTTTTACGTTAATCACAAGTTTATTATATAATCAAAAGTTACTTAATATGAGTAAAGCCAAAAGCACCCCTTTAGGGGTTGGGGGTCAGATTACTATTCTTTGCTACCCGAAATGTGGAACCTGCCGTAAAGCAGAAAAATGGCTCAAAGAAAACGGCATTGAATACAATTATCGTCCCATTAAGGAAGAAAATCCTTCGTATGAAGAGTTAAATAATTGGCTCCCAAAAAGCGGACTTCCAATTAATAAGTTTTTCAACACCAGCGGTTTGCTTTACAAATCTAACAATATGAAAGATAAAGTAAAAACGCTTTCGGAAGAGGAATTATTGAACATTTTAGCTTCAGATGGGTTAATGGTAAAAAGACCTATCCTCCTGAAAGACAATCAGGTGTTGGTTGGATTTAAGGAAGAGGAGTGGAATTCAGTATTACTCGGTTGATTTTGACACATAGTACAATTAGTTTCTAAAAATTAAAGTCAATTTTTTAGTTCATATAGATTTCATCTTGACTTATGATGTTTTTAGAAGTTTAATTAACTTGATGATGAAATTGAATAGTATTTTTTATTAAACTACTAATTGCATAAATTGTACGAATAAATAATTTTAGAATATCTCCTCAGAATTATTTTTTTTGTTCTAAATGTTACTTAAAAATCAACATTAAAAACTATGAGACGCTTAGTGATTTTCAAAAAAAACACTATGTGTCAAAAATTTATCCCTATGAAAAAAACAATCATTTTCTTATTTGCGATGATGATAATCGCTGTAGGTGCATCGGCTCAAACCGATAAAATTGCAGGTAAATGGAAAACCATTGACGATAAAGACGGCAGTGAAAAATCCATCGTTTCTATCTACAAATCCTCCAACGGAAAGTATTATGGCAAAGTTGAAAAACTTTTCAAAGAGCCGGATAAAAAATGTGAAGACTGCGAAGGAGCCAATAAAGGCAAACCAATCGTAGGAATGTTGGTTCTGAACGACATGGTTGAAAAAGACGGCACGCTGACCGGCGGAACCATCCTTGATCCAGCCAACGGAAAAGTGTATAAATGCAATATCAGCCTGGATGCAAAAACCGGAAAACTGAAAGTGCGCGGTTCCCTGGATAAAAAAGGGATGATCGGAAGAACTCAGACCTGGATTTCTGCTAAGTAAAGACGAATAAATTTGGAGGTTAAATGTTCAGGTTTTCGGATTTCCGAACGCCTGAATGTTTAACCGTTTTTTTTTTACTACAAATTACAATGTCCAAAACCATCGCGTACAATCCTTTGTCGCTCCCTACCTACGTAATGACCAAGCCTGTAGGTTCGCAGTGTAATTTGAATTGTAGCTATTGCTACTATTTGGAAAAGGAAAAACTATATCAAAACCGGAAAAAATACGAGATGAGCGATGAAGTTTTGGAGAAATTTATCGAAAGCTACATCCAGGCTCAACCCGTCAAAGAGGTGCTTTTCACCTGGCACGGTGGCGAAACATTGCTTCGCGATCTGAGTTTTTACCGTAAAGTTCTCCAGCTTCAACGGAAATACGGTCGTGGAAGACAGATCGACAACGTACTTCAAACCAACGGAACGCTTCTGAACGATGACTGGTGTCGTTTTTTCAAAGAAAACAATTTCCTGATCGGAATTTCCATCGATGGACCCGAGCACTGCCACAATGTGTACCGGAAAAACAAAGGCGGGCAGGGAAGCTTTGTGCAAGTGATGCGGGGCATTAATCTGCTTCAAAAGCATCAGGTAGAATTCAATACGCTTTCCGTTGTAAACGATTATAACGTGCAGTTTCCGCTTGACGTTTATCGGTTTTTCAAGGAAATAGGCAGTCGGTACATGCAGTTTACGCCAATCGTAGAGCGGGTTTCTGATTCTCGCGCTGACGGGTTGAAACTTCTTCCGCCCGATGACATTCTGGATGCGCGACTGGCTTCGTGGACAGTGGATCCGGTGGCTTTCGGGAAGTTTTACATCGAGATTTTTGATGAATGGGTGCGGAATGATGTGGGACAATTTTATGTTCAGCTTTTTGACAGTACACTGGCAAATCACATCGGAGCTCAGCCCGGCGTCTGTATTTTTGCCGAAAAATGCGGTCATGCCGGCGTGATGGAGTTCAACGGCGATGTTTATTCCTGCGATCACTATGTTTTTCCGGAATACAAACTCGGGAACATTAAAAACATGTCTGTCTACGAACTGATGTTTCAGGAAAAACAGCTTCAATTTGGTGCCGACAAGCACGAAAAGCTTCCCAAACAATGCCTCGAATGCGATGTATTGAAATATTGTAACGGCGAATGTCCAAAAAACCGGATTGCCCGTACTTCCACCGGTGAGCCGGGACTGAATTACCTCTGTGCAGGTTACAAAGCCTTTTTCCGACACGCCGGGCCCTACATGGAATTTATGGCAAACGAGCTTCACAACAAGCGTCCGCCTGCAAATGTGATGAATTTCAGACTGTAACTACAAAATATTTTTATATGATAAGGCATTCTTGCCTGTTGTTTTGAAAATTTTGAGCCATAAAACAGACAGCATCCTCAATAAGCAATATTGATTTGTATTTAATAATATCGGCTCTTACGTTTTGCTCTGTGTTCCCCTTCAGGGGCTAGGGG
This sequence comes from uncultured Paludibacter sp., assembly GCA_964541615.1. Taxonomy (GTDB): domain Bacteria; phylum Bacteroidota; class Bacteroidia; order Bacteroidales; family Paludibacteraceae; genus UPXZ01. The sequence goes on along the minus strand of CAZIRA010000055.1, from coordinate 7,678 downwards.
TTTACTCCCTAATCCAGTGTCTGTCCGGCGTTTTCACTAAGCTGAATCATCCGATCGTATTCCTCCGGAGTCAGGTCGAGGAAGTAGAAGTTTTGAGGATTTACCGGTTGTCCTTTTTGATGTACTTCGTAGTGCAGGTGCGGACCGGTCGATTTTCCGGTATTTCCGACTAATCCAATCACTTCACCGCGTGTTACAGTGGCTCCGACCTTTACATTCATAGCAGAAAGGTGAGCATAGAAAGTTTCGTACCCAAATCCGTGATCAATTTTTATGCTGTTGCCGTAGCCCTGCTCCCAACCTGCACTCACTACCCGACCGTTTCCGGTGGCATACACGTCGGTTCCCACGGGTGCCGTAAAATCCATTCCCTGATGAAAACGGCTGGTATGATAAACCGGATCGACGCGGTAACCCCAACCGGAGGCCACACGCGTAAGGTCTTTATTTAAAACGGGCTGAATAGCAGGAATGGATTTCATCATCTCCTCTTTACTCTGTACCAATTCGGCTATCTCATCGTACGATTTCGACTGGACATAAAGCTGCTTTTTCAGCTGGTTCAATTTTCGGGTAGTTTCCACCACGATCTGCGAATTGGTCATTTTCATCAACCGATCGTAATATTCCACATTACTGGTGCCTGACCTGCGAGCGTCAAGCGGAATAGGTTCTGCCTGATAAATTACGCGATATAAGTTATTGTCGCGTTGCTGGAGGTCATAAAGGACGCCCTGTATCTCATTCATCTGCCCCTGGAGCACTTTGTACTGCCCTTCAATCCGGCTCCTTTCCATTGCAATTTCCTTTTCCTTCGGAGATTTTACTATTGAAACAAAAAGAAAGAAAAAAGCCACTCCCAGCGTGATCCCGGAAAGCAAATGATACAGAATTCTCCTCAACCGATATGAAAAGGTTAACTGAATCTCTTCATAGTTGGTAGTATCAGGATTGAAATAAAATTTTTTCTTCGCTTTTTTGCTCATAAACACTAAAAAAGGATGTAAAAAGATTATTGCAGTGTGCTGTCTACAAGAATTTTACAAACATTTTGTGCAAAAGTAATAAATTTGGAGTACTTTTGCATTTTAATTTTGATAAAAAAAAATAAATCTGCCCCCTAACCTCCTGAAGAGGGAATGAGGTTCTCAATAATTAATATTTTTCTGACTGCTCAAAACTTCTCCGTCAGCTGACGGAGGCAGGGGAGCATACCAAACAATGACATCACAAGAAATTAGACAATCGTTTCTCGATTTTTTCGCATCCAAAGATCACAAAATCGTTTCATCGGCACCCATGGTTATTAAAGATGACCCTACATTGATGTTTACCAATGCCGGAATGAACCAATTCAAAAATATTATTCTGGGAAATGACCCGATAAAATATCCACGCGTGGCCAATTCTCAGAAATGCCTCCGCGTAAGCGGTAAGCACAACGACCTGGAAGAGGTGGGACACGATACGTACCACCACACCATGTTCGAAATGCTCGGCAACTGGTCTTTTGGAGATTATTTCAAGAAAGAAGCCATCGGCTGGGCGTGGGAATACCTCACCGACGTGGTGAAAATTGAAAAAGACCGTTTATACGTTACTATTTTTGAAGGTGCACCGGAAGAAGGATTGGAGCGTGACACCGAGGCTTTCGAAATATGGAAACAGTTTATCCCCGAAAACCGCATCATCAACGGAAATAAAAAAGATAATTTCTGGGAAATGGGCGATACCGGACCGTGCGGACCCTGCTCTGAAATTCACGTAGATATCCGTCCTGATAGCGACCGTGAAAAAGTGAGCGGAATTTCGTTAGTAAATAACGATCACCCGCAGGTGATCGAAATCTGGAACAATGTATTCATGCAGTACAACCGGAAAGCCGACGGCTCACTTACCACGCTTCCAGCCAAAGTTATTGACACGGGAATGGGTTTTGAGCGCCTCTGCATGACGCTTCAGGGAAAAACTTCCAACTACGATACAGACGTTTTCCAGCCGATTATTCAGGAAATAGGTAAAATTACCGGTCTGAAATACGGCGAAAATGAAAAAGCCGACATTGCTATGCGAGTGGTGGCTGACCATATCCGCACTATTTCATTCTCTATCGCCGACGGACAGCTGCCTTCCAACGCAAAAGCAGGTTATGTAATCCGCCGGATTCTGCGTCGTGCCGTGCGTTACGGCTACACCTTCCTGAATCAGCACGAAGCATTCATGTACCGCTTGATTGATGTGCTTTGCGAAGTGATGGGCACTGCATATCCGGAACTTACCGCACAAAAACAGCTGATTGAGAAAGTAATCAAAGAAGAAGAAAGCGCATTTTTGCATACGCTGGAAACAGGTATCAAACTGCTGGAAAAAAGCCTTTCGGAACTGAAAGCCAAAGGTGAAACTTCACTGAGCGGACAAGTTGCATTTACATTATACGACACTTTCGGTTTTCCATTGGACTTGACCGAACTTATTCTTCGTGAAAACGGAATGACTGTGGATGTAGTAGCATTCAATGCTGAAATGCAAAAACAGAAGGAGCGTGCCCGCAACGCTGCTGCAGTGGAAACAACGGACTGGGTGATAGTGCGTGCAGGTGAAAGCCGTTTTGTGGGTTATGATCAGAACGAAACCGAAACAAATATTCTCCGCTACCGAAAAGTAACTCAGAAAAATAAATCGTTTTATCAGATTGTACTTGCCGACACGCCGTTTTATGCCGAAATGGGTGGACAAGTTGGTGACAGCGGGACATTATTCAACGAAGAAGAAACAATCGAAATCAGCGATACAAAAAAAGAAAATAACCTTTCAGTACACGTTACAAACCATCTTCCTAAAGATTTGACGGCAGTTTTCACTGCCAGAATTGATGTTGAAAAACGGATGTCAACCGCACGCAATCACTCTGCTACGCACCTTATTCACGAGGCTCTACGCGAAGTGTTGGGATCACACGTGGAACAGAAAGGCTCGTATGTAAGTCCTGAGAATCTCCGTTTTGACTTTGCTCATTTCCAAAAAATGACGAAAGAAGAAATCAGAGAGGTGGAAAAAATTGCAAACAGAAGAATCCGGGAAAACAGTATCCGCCGGGAAATGCGTGAAACACCCATCGCCGAAGCACAGGCAATGGGCGCCATGGCGCTTTTTGGTGAAAAATACGGTGAAACGGTCCGCGTAATCCAGTTTGGAAATTCCATCGAGCTTTGCGGAGGTACGCACGTAAAAGCCACGGGAGATATCGGAATGGTGCGTATAGTTTCGGAAAGCTCTATCGCTGCAGGCATACGAAGAATTGAGGCCATCACCGGCGAAGCCGTTGAAAAACTAATGGATACGCAACAAGATATCCTGCTTACTGCCAAAGAATTCTTCAATAATGCACCGGACTTGATCAAGGCCATTCAGCGTTCGATTGAGGAAAATAACGAGCTGAGCAAGAAAATCAATGATTTCATGCAGGAGAAAATCCAATCCATGCGCGATAAATTGATGAAAGAAGCGAAAGAAGTAAACGGCATCAAAGAAATCCGCGTTCGGACTATGATGCCTGCTGAAGCCATCAAAACGCTCTCTTTCCAAATCAGAAACGTATTGAATGAAAAGCTCTTCATCGTGATCGGAAGCGAATTTGAAGGAAAACCTTCGCTGACGGTACTTCTTTCCGATGATTTGGTAGCCGAAGGTTACAATGCCGTAAATATGGTTCGCGAAGGTGCCAAGTTCATCCAGGGAGGCGGAGGCGGTCAGCCGTTTTTTGCTACGGCAGGCGGAAAAAATCCAGCCGGTTTGGAAGAAGCAATCAGGTCGATAAAACTATAAACAGAATCCTTTTTTTCATAGAAAGAGGATGTCTCGAAATAGGACATCCTCTTTCATTTTACAATAATAATAAGCAATAAATGCAGTATTTAGCAATATAACATTACTACATCTAACTTCGAAGCCGACTTTTACTTTCAAAAAGAAAGCAAAAATTCATTTTGAGACAGCCTCTTTTTTATATCATAGTAAAAAAATCATCCCTTCAAGACCTTGTAAATTTCTCCCGTCAGACACTTCACCAATCTTTTGAACTCCATTTCCAGAAGTTGGGATGATAGGCGGCTGTAAGGTATCGATTAAATTTCCTGAATATATTCTATGGATACAAGCAGATATTTATAGGCAACGGAGATACAAATAAGGGAGTTTTCTAAATAAATTTTCATACTCTTCCAGGACACAAACATTCCGTTTTCCGTCTGAAAATTCAGATCACCACCATAAACTACGGCAAGTGAATTATTATTGTTCGTGAAATAAATTCTATCTGACAATGTTATGTAAATATATAAATCCAATTTATATATTTGCATACATTTGAAGCTAAATCAGCAATTATTTTTTCTAATTCCATCAAACATTCTGTTCAACCTATGACAATCTGCCTGAACTTGTAGTAAATTTCCTGAGTATTTTCATTCCCTCTTTTTGTAACCACTGGAATAGTTAAATTCTTCACAAAAAAAGAAAACTCAAAGATCCAAACTTGACAAACTTATTCCTCATCTCACTGCCTTATACACTCCGCCGGGCAGGCACTTCACCAATCCTTTGAACTCCATTTCCAGAAGTTGAGAGGAGAGGCGGTTGTAGGGTTTGTTTAGCTGCAAGGCCAGCTCGTTCACGTTGATGCCTTCTGAATTCCTTCGTAGCAACGTAATTACAGCCTCTTCTTCATCTGATAAGTCTTCAAACAATGACGGCTGCACCACTTCCCGGCTTTTTACATCTGCCGCTACTTCCCAATTCATAGACCGGATAACATCCTCAGCTGATTCAGCCAAAGAGGCTTTATTGTATTTTATCAGCAGATTGCATCCAGCCGACCATTCGTCATTCACTCTCCCTGGAATGGCAAATACATCCCGGTTGTAATCATTTGCAAGATCAGCTGTAATCAGGGCACCGCCTCTGCTTCCTGACTCAACCACAATCAGGGCATCGCACATTCCGGCGATAATTCGGTTGCGCTGTACAAAATTCTGCCGGTCGGGATTTGTTTCGCTCATATATTCTGTAATAAGACCGCCATGTTCGAGCATTTTCACTGCAGTAGAACGATGCATGGCCGGATAAATCCGATCCAATCCATGTCCCAGTACGCCGATTGTCGGCATATCGACATCACAGCTTGCCTTGTGAGCACAGATATCAATGCCGTAAGCCAATCCACTCACAATCGTAACATTAGGTAATAAGGCTGAAAAATCGGTGATCAACTGCTTGCAAAAATCCTTACCTTCTTCGGTGGCTTTTCGCGTACCCACAATTCCAATAAATTTACCTTCATTCAAATTCCTTGCTCCTTTGTAGTAAAGCATCGCAGGCGAATCATGACACTCTTTCAGCCGATACGGAAAAGTTTTGGAAGTGAAAAAATGGGTTTCTATCTTGTTCTTCAGAATAAATTCTATTTCCTTTTCAGCTCTCCGCATCACATCCTGCGACGCGATTTCATTGGAGAGCACATCGCCAATTCCGGGAATTTTGGCCAGAATCTGCTTTTTTTCTTTAAATACAGCTTCTACGTTTCCCAGATAGGCAATAAGATTTTTCGCCAGATTAGGCCCAATGCCTTTTATCAGCGTAACTCCGATCTGATATTTCAGTAATTCATCCATGTATTGAAATCATTTACACGACTGTTTCTTCGTTTTCACCGTTAATTTTCCTATCGTATATCCTACCGCCAATCCAACTATATCAGCTATCCAGTCAGCAAATTCAGAAGTGCGTGGCTTGAAGAAAGTACCTTGCGCAATCTCTATCAATCCGCCAAAAATAACCAAAAATAAAAATATTCCAGCGAGCCAATATTTGTATTTTGCCTTGAAAAAAGTGTCTTTCTGAAATTCAAAAAAAACAATGAAACCTAACACTACATACATGATTGCATGAGTTAGCTTATCGCTGTTTTGAAATTTTGCCGCATCAGGTAATGATTTGAAGGTGACAGAAGAAAGCACAAAAATCAAAATACAAAATAAGATTGTTTTCCAATAAAAACGGAGAAAATTTTTCGGCATAAAAATTGTGTGATTATTAAAATTAGGCATATATTTGCAAAGATAAATCAAATAAACCTATATTCTAAAAATAAAAACTCTTAAAAAAATAAAGTCATGAAAAAATTATTTCCTGCAATGCTGGCTGTTCTTATGCTGTCTTCTTGTTCCTCTGTAATGATGACCGGACGCAGACAGCTCAATCTAGTGTCGGATGCTGAACTTAACCAAATGAGCTTTGCGGCATACGCGCAGCTTAAAGATTCCGTGCCTATGTCAACGGATAAAACCAGCACCGCCATGGTGAAGCGCGTAGGTACAAACATTGCTGCAGCAGTAGAGAAATACATGCGTGAAAACGGCTTAGAGGAACAAATTGCGAATTTCCAATGGGAATATAATCTTTTTAAAATTAATCAGGTAAATGCTTTTGCTATGCCGGGCGGAAAAATTGCTGTATATGACGGCATACTTCCGAAAACAATGAATGAAACCGGAATGGCCGTAGTAGTTGGGCACGAAATCGCCCACGTTGTGGCCCGTCACAGTGCTGAAAGATACAGCCAGCAAGTAGCAGCTCAGTATGGCGGCGCAATCCTGGGTGCTGTAGTAGGAGGAAGTTCTGCAGTAGTTCAAAACGGAGTAGGTTTGCTTTACGGAATCGGCGGACAGATGATGCTTCTGAGATATTCCCGCAAGCAAGAATACGAAGCTGACGAATTAGGCCTGATATTTATGGCTATGGCCGGATATAACCCGAATGAAGCTATAACTTTCTGGGAAAGAATGACAGCTTCCAATGAAAAAGGTGTATCTGACTTTATGAGCACTCACCCATCAGATGAAAAACGCATTGCCCGTCTGAAAGAAGTAGCTCCGGTAGCCATGCAATATTATAAAACAGGCGTTACTCCTACTGTGAAATAACGTGTAGCGAAATTGATAAATAGAAAAAGAGAGCTGATTGCTCTCTTTTTTCATTTAAAAGGGTCCCTTTCAAATAAAATCAATCCATCAGAGGAAATCCTCCGCCAATTACACGAACAAAAACCATGTAAGTGAGAATCAGAACTACCAGAAACAGGCTGATCGTAAAGATCCTTCTCCAGATAGTAAGAGGTACTTTATCGGCTATTTTAGCCTTTTGAAAGGAATTATAAGCCGCCACCAGCATCAAAATTACAAAGAACACATTCGTGTGCCATCGGGCAGGACCTAAAGTAAGGCCGTAAACCGTCAAGCCTGCACTGAACAAAGCCAGTGCTGCTGTGAGATAATTTAGTACTTTAAACATGGCGATAAAGTTTAATTGAAACATCTGTTACAAAGTTAACAATCAAAAGGCAATAACTATCAAAAATGAATAAATCTCAACTAATATTTTCAGTTTGGATAAATTCTAAATTCGAAGCACTTCTTTAATTTAGTTTTTTGAAATAAAAAAACACCTTAGAGCAAGTTCTAAGATGTTTTTCTGCAAATACATAATACATGAAGCGGAAAACGGGACTTCCCGATATCCGCTTAGCTTCATCGGGATAAACTTCCCGTCCCATTTTATGTGATTTAAAATAAGCTCAAAACCAATCATTTGAACTTATTCATTCAGTTGAGCGGAAAACGGG
>CAZIRA010000054.1:15011-17185 GCA_964541615.1 uncultured Paludibacter sp. | reverse complement strand
ACTCATAACTAAAAAACTATTCCACCATAAATATCTTCGCATTTATTTTTACCCAGTTATTCAGTTTTCTTGTCTTTTCAATTCTGCAGAAAAATGCTTTTCCTGCATCCATCAGCCTTGAAATAACTTCATTCAGCTCCTGCGGTACCCAGCCAATCCGAATTTCGTTGTGATAAATGCCGATGGCAAGCTCGTCATGCTCGTTTTTAGGATGGCGAATCATTTTCAAAACTGTTTCTGGTTTTAATTCGGGCATCAATGCATCAATTTCTTTACAGAAAGAAGTGCCGGCAACCACAATATCCAACAGGAAAATCTCTCTGGTAAACGGCGCCAGCGCTTTTACTCCACCTGTGCCGATCAAAACAAGCAATTCAGGGCTTAATTTCGAAATTCCGGTTTCCATTCTTCCAGTAAAATTACATATTTTTTGTACTTCTCAATTTCAATTTTGTAGGCTTCAATCTCTTTTTGAGCCGATTCAAGTTCAGATTTTACCCATTCCTCATTTATCAGTTTTTCTTTGAGAATAAACGGAAATTCCAGATTCAGCTTGTCTATTTGTGATTGTAATTCACGGACATTTTCAGTCAGTTTTTCCACCATTTCTTCCAGTTTGTAAGCTTCAACGGGTGGCGGATTGTCAAGATCAAGCGAAAGCAGAATCAATCTAAGTGAATCCAAATCAAGCATTTCATAAGCTGCCTGCGCTTTAATGAAAAGTTCTTTGTCTTCCTCGTTGAGATTGGGATTAACGTCGGGATGCAGCCGTTTTACGATCATAAAATAGATTGTTCTCAATTCTTTGGTTTCTTCCTCTGATAATAAAGACCCTTTCAGCAGGTAGTCTCGAGCGGCTGCCAACTTTTTCGCCTCTTCTTCGATTCTTTTTTGATATTCTGCGAATTGAACGTTAATTTTCTTATCAACTGCTTTAACATCAGGCACTTCATTCCGGTTTACATAAGCCTGGAGCAATGTCATCCGTTGCTTAAGAATGGAAAGTTCCAGACTCAGGCAGTAAACTTCATACAACTTTCTGCCAATTAACTCCAGATACAATGAAGTAAGATACGGCAAGTCGTGTGAAATCATCTCGTTTTTCAATGAAAAAAGTTCTGAAAATTCTCTTTTCAGCATCTCATAACGAGCTCTAAGTTCTTTATTCTCCGGAGTAATTTCTATTGATGTAATTTCTTTCGACATGATTTTTCCTTTTTTCAGACTGTTATGATCAGAATCAAGTTGGCAAGCCAGATTTTTAGATTTGAGGTAGGTAAAATTACAAAAATAATAGTTGAAAATGAAATTTTTCAGAGAAGAAAATTAAAAAGCAAGGATATGTAAAAAAACAACAGACCTCAATTTTTCGAAGTCTGTAGTTAAAAAAAAACTGCTGTCTTTTGTCTGATAGTCTGAAACCTGAAAAACTACATTGCAAAAGTATTGAAACCGCCATCTACTACAGCGACTGTGCCAGTTACAAATGACGAAGCATCGCTTATCAGATATTGGGCTGTACCGCAGAGTTCATCCGGCCGGCCAAATCTTCTGAACGGAGTTTGACGGATCACGTCCTTGCCGCGCTCGGTAAAAGTTCCATCGGGATTGGTGAGCAGGCTGCGGTTTTGCTCGGTTATAAAAAAACCCGGAGCAATCGCGTTTACACGAATTCCTTCGCCGAACTTCAAGGCAGTTTCGTGAGCCATATACATGGTGAAATTGGAAATTCCGGCCTTTGCGGCCGCATATCCGGCCACGCGGGTCATAGGGCGGAATGCCGCCATCGAAGTAATGTTGATAATACTTCCTTTACCTTGTTTTACCATCGGCTCAAGGAAAATCTGTGTTGGTAAAACTGTTCCGGTCAAATTGAGTCGTAGCACGCTGTCAAAATCATCGATATTCAGATCAAAAAAAGTACCCGCAGGAGCGATGGTAGCGCCCGGCATATTTCCTCCGGCTGCATTGATAAGAGCATCCAGGCGTCCGTATTTTTCCAAAATCTCGTTGCGGTTTTCAATCAAACTTTCTTTGTTTAATACATCTGACTGTAGAAAAATGGCTTCGTTTCCCTGATCTTTGATTTTGTTTAGAACAGCATCACCTGCATCTTTCTTTCGTCCTAATATAACTACTTTAGCTCCTTCACCGGCTAAATATTCTGCAATTAC
>CAZIRA010000054.1:0-14911 GCA_964541615.1 uncultured Paludibacter sp. | reverse complement strand
TGAAAGCAGCCAATCAATGTCTTCTTCGCTGCTAACAATTCGGGGAAGTCCGAAAGCCTGAAACGGCGGATCATCAGGATGAATGCACAATTTTACGCCGTATTCTTCAGCTGTCGGTATTATTTTTTCAAGAAAATACTGCAGGTTTTCACGTAGTTTGTCTTTCCCAATTCCGTGATAAAGTTTTAATAATGAGTTGAATGCATCTACGGGATCTTGATTCTCTCCAACAATATTCCGATTGATAAAGCCCTGAGTTTTTATGATAATGGTGAAAATTAAATCGTCCTTCTCCTTTTGAGAAATGGTTTTGTCCAATTCTTTGATTTTTAGAAGTTCTTCCTCAGAAAAATCTTTTTCAGCACCTTCTCTTTTTAAAATATTTATGTCAAAATACCCAAAACGGATTTTATCGAAGTACAATGTAGAAGTTCCATCGGGCAAAATTCTATTCAAATCGGTTCGAATCCAATCGATAACAGGCATGAAATTGTAGCAAACGGTGTTAATGCCATGTTTTCCCAAATGGATGATCGACTGACGGAAATTTTCTATCAGCTCATCCCGATTTTCACCGGCATATTTGATGGATTCAGCCACAGGAACGCTTTCTACCACACTCCAGACAAGTCCTTGAGATTCAATAAACTCATTCAAATTCTTGATTTCATCTTCCGCCCAAACCACACCCGGCTGAATGTGATAAAGCGAAGTCACAATTCCTTCTACGCCGATTTGTTTCAGCATCGGTAACGTTATCGGGTCATTTTTCCCGAACCATCTCCATGTTTTTATCATATTCGTTTTACCTTTAATCCCCTAATGAGGAGTGAGAATCTTATATCAAAAAAAAATATAGTTTTTATCGTAATAACTCAAATTGATATACTTATCAAAAAAAAATAATAATTATTCTGATAGTTGTTTTCTCAATTCTTCCACAAATCCCATAACATCTTCTTCGGTAGTGTCAAATGAGCACATCCAGCGAAGTTCGCCTGTTTCGGCATTCCAATCGTAGAATCGGTAAGCACCGCGAAGAGGCTCTACTATGTGTTTTGGAATGATAACAAACAAGGCATTGGCCTCCACTTTTTGAGTGATGGTCACACCTTCAATTTTTGAAACTTCGGATGCGAGAAGCTGTGCCATTTTGTTAGAATGTGATGCCATTCGTTTCCATAGTTCATTGTTAAACAGCGCTTTGAACTGAGCTGAAATAAAGCGGTTTTTCGAGAAAAGCTGTGCTGTTTGTTTATGGTAATAGGGTGCGTGTTTGCGAAGTGTTTTGTTGAAAATCAGGATGGCTTCACCGATCATCATTCCGTTTTTTGTGCCGCCAAAACTCATGATATCAACACCACAATCCACCGTGGCTTCTTTCAGTGTACATCCTAATGCAGCCACAGCATTTGAAATCCGGGCGCCGTCCACATGCAGGTACATGTCGTATTTGTGTGCAAAATCGGCCAATGTTTTTAATTCATCCAGGCTGTAAATGGTACCGAGTTCGGTGCTTTGACTCACAGAAATTACTTTCGGCTGTACGTGGTGTACATTTCCAATAAAAGAAAGTTGGTGCTCAATTATGGACGGAGTCAGTTTTCCATCCGGAGTTTTCAGAGGAACGAGCGTACTGCCGATGTTTTGCGTAGGTCCGCCACATTCGTCCACATGGATGTGTGCAGTATCAGTACAGATTACTGATTGAAACGGCAGTAAAGCGCATTTCAAGCTTACGATGTTAGCTCCGGTTCCGTTAAAAGCGTAAAGTACGGTTACATCACCGAAATGATGGCGAAAAATATTATTCATTTCCGCAGTAATTTCATCATCACCATAAGAAATTTGATGGTCATTATTTACCTGAATAATTGCTTCCATTATTTCGGGATGGACACCCGAGTAGTTGTCGCTGGCGAATGTTTTCATAATAGTAACCCCATCTCCTGAATGGGGATTCGAAAGAATATATGTGTTGAATTGGTTAAGAGATAGCAAATACTCTTTGAGTCTCCCCTAAGGAAGATTCAGAGGGTTTCAACAAAAAACGCCCATAGATTTCCACGGACGTTTTTAATATGTCTAAAAAGAGGATTAAAACTTAAATTTATCGAAGAAACTGCGTTTTGTTTCAGTTGCAGCTTCGTTATTTTCAGTCTCATCCTCAGCTGTTTCTGCTTCTTCAGCTTCAGTATTTGATTTGTAGGGAACGTATTCCGGTCTTGGAGTAGGTTCTCCTTGCTCTTGCTTGATAAATCCGATTACATCATTCAATCCTTCTACGAATTTTTCAAAATCTTCTTTGTATAAGAAAATTTTATGCTTTTCATAAGTCACCTGTGCATCCTCGTCGTATCCGGTCACTTTTTTCTTACTTTCAGTAATCGCCAGGTACAAATCATCGTTACGGCTTTTTTTTACATCTAAATAATAAATCCTCTTCCCGGCTTTAATAGCTTTAGAATAAATAATTTCGTTGTCTTTTTTCTCAAGCTCAATTTTTCTTTTTTCACCTTCCATAAATTCACGTCTTTGTTTATTCAGCTTCAACTCACGTTTACTTCTACTGTAAATTGTTGTTAATGGCTGTTGGTTATTAATTTTTTTGAATCATTGCATACAATTGATTCCACTTCTCAATCAAACGTCAAATTTCAGAATAATTTTTCTATTATTCAAATCTACCTGTTGATTTATTGCATTTTTTTTGAAAAAATAAGGTAAATATGTTTTTTTATTATTGAATTTACTCAATTCGAAACGAAATATACCAGAATGAAACAAAATTTATTTACCTTTGCACTCAAATTAAGATTGGAGAATCGAAAAATATTTATGATCAATAGAGTTTTGCTTCGCGTAAAGGTTTTACAGATACTTTATGCGTTTTACAAAGGAGATGGAAATTCAGTGTCATTGGCTGAAAAAGAGTTGTTTTACAGCATAGAAAAAACATATGAGTTGTATTTTCACATGTTGCAGCTGGCAGTAGAAGTTACGCATTATGCAGAAAGTAAGATAGATGCCCGAAAAAACAAACTGCGTCCTACCGAAGAAGATTTAAATCCCAACACGCGTTTTATAGATAATAGTTTTGTAAGGCAGGTATCAAAAAATCTGCAACTCAAAGATTTTCTAAAAGAACACAAAATCAGCTGGGCCAACGATCTGGATACCGTTAAAATGGTGTATGACTTGATAATGGAATCAAACTATTATGCCGAATACATGGCCGGTGAAACCACCGATTATGTAAAAGACAAGGATATCTGGCGAAAAATTTACAACAAAATCATTCTTCAAAGTGAAGATTTCTTTAATTCTATTGAAGATCAAAGCATTTACTGGACAGACGACCTTGAGATTGTTATCAGTTTCGTTATCAAATCGATCAAGCGTTTTAATCTTGAAAACGGATCAGAACAAGAACTTTTGCCTATGTTCAAAGATGATGAAGACCGTGAATTTGCCAGTAAACTAATTCAAAATACGCTCAAAGGCGAAGAGGAATATCGTCAAATAATTGATAAGCATACAAGAAACTGGGAGCTTGATCGGATCGCATTCATGGATATTTTGATTATGCAGACTGCATTGGCTGAAATCATGTCTTTCCCGACAATTCCGATCAATGTGACGCTGAACGAATACATCGAAATTTCGAAGTCTTACAGTACAGATAAAAGCGCCACTTTTATCAACGGAGTACTCGATAATGCGGTAAAAGAACTGAAAGCAGACAACAAACTGATAAAAGTAGTGAGGATATAAAACTTAGTCCTAAGTTTTCAGTTCTGAGTTTGGAGATAAACTACAAACTACTTCTTTCATTGAGTTTCTAATTTCTAACATCCAACTTCTAATCTGCCTCAGGCAGACAGGTTTCTAATTTCTAACTTCAAATATTTTTTATAATATGAACTTACTAAACATTCTATTGCAAGCTGCTGCACCTGCACAAGGCCAGGGCGGTATGGGCGGATATTCTGGCATCCTGATGATGGTGCTGATTTTCGTTGTTTTCTATTTCTTCATGATTCGTCCTCAGACAAAAAAACAAAAAGAAATCAAAGCTCAACGCGAAGCCATGAAACAGGGCGACAAAGTAGTAACTTCTGGTGGTATCTACGGCAAAATCCGTGACATCAAAGAAAATACTATCACTGTGGAAATCGCTGACAACGTGCGAATTACGGTTGACAAAAACTCTGTATTCGCAACAGCTACTGATATTCCTGAAACAAAATAATCTTTTTCTGACTTAAAATGTCCGAAAAGTCAAGAGCAAAACAGACTAAAGATTTTTTTTGGAAGGTAGAAAGGCGTATTTTTTCAAAAGACGCCTTAATCTTCCTTGTTTTTCTTGTGCTTGCCGGAATTTTTTGGTTTGTAAATTCGCTGGACAAACAGCGAGAAACCGCTCTTCGGATTCCAGTAGATTATATGGGAATTCCCGAAGATATTGAAATCGAGAGCAAGCTTCCCAGGCAGATTATGATCAAAGTCCGTGACGAAGGATTGGCGCTGATGCAGTACAACAAGCGTAACACCGTTCCGCTCGCGCTGGATATGGATCGGGTTTATTTCGGTAAAGGCGAATTTGTAATAACAGCCGATCAGCTGAAAAACCGCCTTTCCCGATACGTACTGCCTTCTACGGCTGTTCTTAGTATCAATCCTGATACGATTTCTGTAAAATACCACCGCCTTTCGAACAAAACTCTTCCCATTAAAGTTAAATCAAACATTAGCTTTGCTTCGCAATATATTTTGAGCAACGATATTTTGGTAAAACCTACTACTGTGAAAGTTTTTGGCCCTCAGAATATCCTTGATACGATGAAAGCTGTTTACACTGAGAAAGTTGAACTCCGTTCATTGTCGGACACAGTGCAGGTTAAGGCAAAATTGGAGAGCAACAAGTCGGTGAGATATGCATTTGACGATGTTACACTTGATGTTTTTGTGGAAATGTTTACCGAAGGAAAAAAACAGCTACCCGTGACTATCATCAATGATCCGGGAACGACGAATGTGAGAATATTTCCGCCGAGTGTAAATGTGAGCTACAATGTGGGATTGAGCAATTTCAACAAGATAAAAGACAACGACATTCAGATAGTTTTTGACTACAACGAAGCAAAAGAGACCAAAAGAAGGCATTACAAGCTGAAAATCGTAAATAATTCACACTATATCTCCAATATCCGTGTTTCGCCGGAAGACGTAGAGTTTTTGCTGGAAGAAAGATAACAGGAAAGATACAAGATTTCAAGATACAAGAAACAAGACACCAGACACCAGACACCAGACAAAAGATACAAGGCAAAAGACAAAAAGAGACAAGATAAAAGACTCATTACTTAAAAACTCAAGACTTCTAACTTCAATTTTCTAACTTTAAAGAATATGTGGCAACGTATCCAAACTATATATCTTATTCTGGTTATCTTACTGATGACGGCCGGAATTCTTCTGCCAAGTGCTGAATTTTTCAATGCTGAAAAAAACATAACTTATTTGCTTGATTCTCGTGGAATCATTGAAATAACAGAGCAAGATACAGTCAATAAACTTGCATCTACAAATCCGCTCACTTTCTTGTTTGGATTGATTCTATTCGTGACAACTTTCAGCATTTTCAAATTTCAGGACAGAAAAAAACAATTCCGCCTGGCTACAATCAGTACAATTCTCATTTTAATTTACATTATCGCGTTCATCGTATTTATTTTTTATGCTAAAAATAAATTGAATGCAGACTTTTCACTTCAATATCCGGCGGTATT
Source organism: uncultured Paludibacter sp. (assembly GCA_964541615.1). Lineage (GTDB taxonomy): Bacteria > Bacteroidota > Bacteroidia > Bacteroidales > Paludibacteraceae > UPXZ01. The sequence goes on along the minus strand of CAZIRA010000054.1, from coordinate 9,119 downwards.
CCCGGTTATTGCGCTGATATTGAGTTATCTTGCCATGCGTGGAATCTCAAAAGACGAGAAATTGGTTCGTTCGCTGGATCGATTGAGATAATTTTTCACAACAAAACAGGTTGTTTTATTGTTTCTATTGGTAGTAAAATAAACAACATGTTGACAACTGGAAATAACATATTAAAAGGAGTACAAATCGTAGGATTGTTGCTCCTTTTTGCGTTTTCTGCTTGCAGTCAGACAAATTCTAAAAACAAACAAACTATGAAATACAACCAACTGACGAAAGAAGAAGAGTGGGTGATTCTCCACAAAGGTACCGAAAGGCCGTTTACCGGTGATCTTCTTGATGTGACTGAAAAGGGAACCTATGTGTGCAAACAATGTGATGCTTCGCTGTATAAGTCGGAAGATAAATTTGATGGACATTGCGGATGGCCTTCCTTTGACGATGAGATAGAAAATGCCGTAAAACGTGTGCCTGATGCCGATGGTATGCGAACAGAAATTATTTGTGCGAATTGCGGTGGTCACCTCGGACATGTGTTTGAAGGTGAAGGTTTCACATCCAAAAATACACGTCACTGTGTTAATTCCATCTCAATGAAGTTTATTCCGGCAGAATCTGCAAAAAACTCATCGACAGAGGTTGCTTATTTTGCTTCTGGTTGTTTCTGGGGAACAGAATATCATTTCATGAAAGCAGCGGGAGTTCGCGCCACAACCGTTGGATATATGGGTGGTCATGTTCAAAATCCATCTTATCGCGAGGTTTGTACAGGAACTACGGGACATGTGGAAACCACAGAAATTCTTTATGATACAACCAAAACCAACTTTGAAGAGATGATAAAACTCTATTACGAAACACATGATTTCACTCAGATTGGTGGTCAGGGTCCAGATATTGGTCCGCAGTATCAGTCAGTGATATTCTACGTCAATGACGAACAAAAAGCCATAGCCGAAAAGTACGTTAAGATTTTGACTGACAAAGGCTTCAAAGTTGCCACTCAGTTACGCCCGGCAAAAGATCATAAATTTTGGGATGCGGAAGATTACCACCAGCAATATTACGAAAATAAAAATGGTACACCTTACTGTCACATTTATCGAAAGATTTTTTAATTTCCGGCTTCAGTAATGTTTTCAAAAAATCAATTTTTACCGGTTCTGATTCTTTTTCTATCATTAAGTTTTTCACTTTCAGCGCAAGCTGGGAATGGAAAATACAGGGTAGATTTTGTTGCTGATACGGCTCTTTTGCGGAGCGATATGCAACGAATAATTGATTACGGTTATCGGAATTATAAGAATCCGGAAGTGCTGGACAGCGTGGCTTATTTCATTAAAAATAAGTTCAAAACCCTCACCGACAGCGTCACAGAGCAGGTTTACAATGTTAATGGCAAAGATTACAGGAATATCATCGGCTCATTCAACTCAGACAAAACTGAACGGCTGATTATTGGTGCTCATTACGATGTGTACGATGAACAGGATGGTGCTGATGACAATGCGAGTGCTGTGGTTGGGCTGATTCGGTTAGCCCAATTATTGAAAGATGAGAAGCTTGATTACCGAATTGATTTTGTGGCTTATACGTTGGAAGAACCGCCTTTTTTCAGAACAGAGAATATGGGTTCGTTTGTTCATGCATCGTATTTGAAAGAGAATAATATTCCAGTTAAAGGGATGATCTGCCTGGAATCTATCGGCTTTTTTTCTGATGAAAAAGGCTCACAAACCTATTCAACACCTTTTCACAAACTAACTATGGGTACTGCTGGAAATTATATTCTGGTGGTTTCGAGGAAAGAAGATGGCGAGTTTGGTAAAAAAATGACGAATAAAATGAAAGATGCCGGGCTGATTTCTACTAAATCAATCAAAGGGTTGAAACGGTTGAAAGGTGTGGATTTATCGGATCACAGGAATTATTGGAAATTCGGTTATCCAGCCGTAATGATCACAAATACAGCCTATTATAGAAATAAAAATTACCACAGAAAATCGGACACGATTGAAACAATCGATTTCAAGCGACTTTCTGCGGTAATTCATCAATTAAATATGGTTATTAAGGATTTGTAGCTGTTTACCTGAATATATTGACTATTTTTCAGGATAAAGTTCTTTCCACCAGGTATCATTTCCTTTCAGCCACTTGTCAAACCAGGCGTAAATGGTATGATTCCATCCGATTCTTTTCTCAAAATCATAAATGGCATGGTTTTCACCTTCCACAAGCACCAGTTCCACCGGCTGTCCGAGCAGTTTAAGTGCTGTAAACATCTGGATGCTTTCTCCGGGAGGCACATTGGTATCAGCAGTTCCGTGAAGAAGAAGGAGCGGATTTTTCACTTTATCAGCGTTGAAGAGCGGACTCTGATCCACGTAAAGTTTTTTGTTGTTCCAAGGAAAACTACCTGCACTGGCACCGGCACTATACGAATATCCCCAGTAACCTTCGCCCCAATAGCTTGAAATAGAGCTGATTCCGGCATGGGAAACGCCTGCGGCGAACATATCAGTTTTTGTCAACAGGTATTGAGTCATAAATCCACCGTAGGATGCACCGATACAACCTATTTTATCACCATGTACAAACGGATGCGCTTCGACGAATTTCTTTGTTCCTTCCATGATTTCGTCGGCAGTCTGCTCACCCCAGGCATTCACGTGACGCGCTGCAAATTCCTGCCCAAATCCGGTGGTACCGCTCGGATTTAGCGTATAAACCACATAGTCGTTGGCAGCATAGACATGAAGCGGGTATGTGGTCTCAAACGTGCGCTGTGTAGGACTTGTACCGCCATAGTAATAGACTACCATCGGATATTTTTTGTTCGGGTCAAAATTGGGTGGCAGGTAGTATCTTCCCTGAATAGTATCACCATCTTTGCTTACAAAATCCCAATCTTTTACTTCGCCAAGGGTCAATTTGCTCAATCTTTCTCCGTAAGGATCCGATAAAAGCGTGGAATTCAATTTTTTTAAATCCAGGACATAGGCTCTGCGTGAATTTGATACGCTTGAACCCACATAAGATGCTGCTAAATTATTGTCTGCCAGGCTGAAAGACTGGATTAAATCTTCTTTCAGCGGTAATTTTTTGTATTGCCCGGTTACCGGATTATACGAAAAAACCTGCAAACGATCTTTGTCTTCTGCTCTGAAATATATCAGATTATCTTTTTTGTTCCAGTAAGCAGATTCAATGGATGGGTTGAAATTTTTTGTGATTGGATCTGCTTTTTTCGTTGCAATGTCCAAAATAAATGCCTGTGTATCGTAACTGTTGGCGATTTCTCCGGATTTGACATTTATCCCGACTCCTTCAAATGATTCCGGACCTCCTGTAACGAGAATTTGTTTTCCGTTAGGAGAAAATTTTGCCGAGCTGGTAAATCGCTCATTTTTCCACAATGTATCGGTTTTCATAGTTTGCAAATCAAGCATGTAAAGCGAGTTTGTGGAAAATGGCCTTTCGCTGAGATCTTCTCTGTAGGACAAAAAAAGAAGATATCGTCCATCAACAGAAATATCATTTAATCTGACTGTGTTTTGTCCAAATGTAAGTGGCTGAGATAGACCGGTTTCCAGTTGATATTGATGAATGAAGTATCGGTTTCTGTAACTTGCCTGACGATCATCGGGCACAAGAATCCTGTTTAATCCTTTCGGGCTTTTGGCATCAAGTTTTTCTGTTTTAGAATAATAAAGCGTTTTTTCGTCTGGTGAAAAAGTATAAGATTCTTTCGGTAAATTTTTGGCAATCAATTTAATAGCTCCGGTTAAAGGATCAAGCGTCATCAGCGACCATCCTGCGTCATTTTCCTCAAAATAGCGGAGCAAGTCGGATTTAGGCATCCAATTCAGTTGGTTTCTGTTTGCGTTTTCAGATAAAACAGTTCGTTTCTGTTTGTTGTCATACACTTCAATGGAATTTTGAGATTTACCATCGTCCAGGGTAGTCGAATAAGTCAGCAAAACAAATCTTCCGCTTGGTGAAATAGATGTGCTGTTAACTCTTTTTCCAACAATTATATCTTGAATAGTAATTCTTCTGGATGGAGACTCTTTGAAGTTGTAATTTGCTTTATTGATAGAGTCAGGATGAATTTCAATTTTGAAAGCAGGAGCAATTTTGCTATCCGATGTAGTCAGATACTTTATCACAATGTGTGAAGAATTCACTTGCCCGATTAAATTTGCCTCGGCAGATTTAGCGTTTTTCAGAGAATCTTCCACCGATTTTTTATCAGCCTCTTTTTTGTCATTAACATACAATTCAAATCTATCGGGCGAAGTTACTTTTACTTTTGCTTTGCCGTAGCTATCGTTGTTGACAAAAAATGAGATCAGGTAAATAGAAGAACCGGTAGCTGGTTTTGGTAGTCGGAAAAAATCGTTGTTTTCAGGCGTCAAAGGAGTTGAAAAACGGTTGTGATCCGGAAAATTTACCGAAACTGCTAATAAATTTTCATTCTTAAATTTTTCGCCTTTCAAATTTACGCTGTCAAACATAAGCGGTTGGACTAAATTGATTGGACCATACATCCAAACTTTTTCAGGTTTTACGATTTTTACATTTGCTGAAAGCGAGAAGGCGCAAATAGTTAATAAGGCTAATAACGTCTTGAATTTCATGTATATGTGTTTTTTTTGTTAAGTTAATTGACTGAAATTTTGTAGTTCACGAAGCAGAGTTTCGTTTTCTCCCTTAGTCCCAATGGTAATTCTAAGGCATCCGAGGCAAAGCGAAACCGAATTTCGATTTCGAACAATAATCCCTTTTTCCACCAAATATTTGTAAGTAGCATTCGCATCATCCACTTTTACAAGGACAAAATTGGCATCAGTAGGATATATGTGTTGGACATTTTTCAATTTTTCAAGTTCGTCAATCATTTTTTTGCGTTCTGCCAAAGTAGTTTCAACCCATTTTTCAACCTCTTTTTCATTTTTCAATGTTTCGAGTGCTTTTTCCTGAGTGAGAACGTTGACATTGTAAGGATATTTGATTTTATTGAAAACGGAAATGATTTCTTTGGATGCAAACGCCATTCCAAGCCGGATAGCAGCGCTTCCCCAGGCTTTGGAAAAAGTTTGCAGGATGATTAGATTCGGAAATTTATCCAATTGGATAGAATAGCTTTCTTTTGTGGCAAAATCGATGTAAGCCTCGTCCAGTACTACAATCCCATGAAACGAATTTAGAATTTCCAGTATAGTTACTTTGTCAATCAGGTTTCCTGTCGGATTGTTTGGCGAACAAATCCAAATAACCTTGGTGTTATTATCTGTAGCTTTTAAAATTAACTTTGCATCAGCCTGAAAATCAGCATTCAAAAGTACTTTTCGATATTCTACGTCATTGATATTAGCACAGACTTTGTACATGCCGTAAGTAGGTTCGATAGCTACCACATTGTCTTCTCTTGGCTCGCAAAATGCCCTGTAAACCAAATCGATAGCTTCATCACTTCCATTTCCCAGGAAAATATTTTCCACAGAAACATGTTTGATTTTGCTGATTTCAGTTTTCAGTTTCAGTTGAAGCGGATCGGGATAGCGGTTGTAGGGAGCGTTGTATGGACTTTCGTTGGCATCCAGGTAAACCGAAGCCTCACCCTTGAACTCATCCCTTGCGCTGGAATATGGCTCGAGCGACTGAATGTTTTTGCGGAGAAGTGTCTCCCAGCGATTTTCAGATTTGTTTATAGTTGAATTCATTTTGTTGATTTACTGAAATTTAAAAAAAGAAAAACAACATCATATTCCTTATGATGCTGAGAGAAAATCAGCTTTTTGAGTCTATGTGGCAGGATCTATCCTTAATTTCACAGCATTGGCATGCGCTTGAAGTCCTTCGTTTTCAGCCATTATGATTATTGCATTGCTGATATTGTTCAGGCCTTCAGGAGTGAGTTGCTGGAAAGTGATTTTCTTGAAATAGCTGTCCAGATTTACGCCGCTGTACGCTTTTGCAAATCCGTGAGTGGGAAGTGTGTGATTTGTTCCGGAAACATAATCGCCGGCACTTTCCGGGCTCATATTCCCTAAAAAAACTGAACCCGCATTGGTAATATGTTCAGCTACAACCATATAGCTACGTGTAGAAATAATCAAATGCTCCGGAGCATACTCGTTGGTAATGGCTATAGCGTCATCGATGTTATTCAGAAGAATAATCTTGCTGTTTTCCAATGCTTTGCGAGCAATTTCTTTTCTTGGCAGTTTTTCAATCTGGATTTCGATTTGTTCCAACACTTCTTCGATTAGTTTTTCCGAAGTTGTTACTAAAATAGCCTGACTGTCGGCGCCGTGCTCGGCTTGCGACAATAAATCTGACGCTACAAAGACCGGATTGGCATTTTCATCAGCCAATACTTCCACTTCGGAAGGACCTGCCGGCATATCGATTGCTGTGTCAGTGAGTGAAATAAGCTGTTTGGCCGCAGTGACGTATTGATTACCCGGACCAAAAATCTTGTACACTTTTGGAATGGTTTCGGTTCCATATGCCATTGCTGAAACTGCCTGAGCACCACCAACTTTGAAAACGCGGTGAACGCCTGCAATTTGTGCTGCATAAAGAATGGCGGGATGTACTTTTCCTTCTTTATTCGGAGGTGTACAGAGGATAACTTCCTTGCATTCAGCTATCTGAGCGGGAATTCCAAGCATCAAAACCGTAGAGAAAAGCGGTGCGCTGCCTCCGGGAATGTACAATCCAATTTTTTCAATCGGCACCGCTTTCTGCCAGCAGTAAACACCGGGAGAAGTCTGAATTTCAGCGTATTCGCGCTGTTGTTCGGAGTGGAATTTCCAAATATTTCTGCGAGCCATTTCAATGGCCTGTTTCAGTTCAACTGAAACCAATTTTTCTGCTTCCAAAAATTCTTCTTTGGAAACCTCCAATGTCTGAATCTCTACATTATCAAATTTATGAGAAAAATAGCGAAGTGCAGCATCTCCATTTTCACGCACCTCAGTTAAGATTTTTTCTACACTTTCAAATAGCGAAGAGAAGTCCAGACCGGGACGTTTTAGAATTTCCACCCACTGATCGCGGGCAGGATGTTTTATTATTTGCATGACTTGAATTTACTAAATGTTATTGTTGTAATTGCCAGCTTTTACGAATTAAAACCTTACAACAAACTCCAATACCAGTTTATCGTCATTGTTCACAACGTTATCGGCGTAAAAATATTTCTCGTAATTTAAACGTATATCATTCAAAAATGGTTTTGCCAGGCTGAATGTAACTCCGCTTGTGAATCGTTTCCTCGCAATGTCGTCTGTTTTATAAATATTTCCATCAACTGCTTTTCCCTTGTTGTTGTCTGTCATTGAATCAAATCGCATCAACGGAGTTATTTTTTTCAAAAATTGCTTATTAGTCCAGATGTTATAAGCAGCAAAAACCGAGTAGGATTTTGTATCGGGAAATATGTTTTGATAGTAGGTTTTATATATGAATTCACCTTCAAGATGCAGGTTTGATATATCGAAGTATGTACCGATATCATATAAATGCATTCTAAGTTCTTCGGGTTTAATGGAGTTGTAATTTAAGCTGATTTCCATGTTTTTTACAGGAAAAACTTCTAAGCGTAAGGCATAATTTACCGATTTCTGCCAGTCTTGTTGGTAGTAAAGTCCGTCACCGTTGTAAACTCCGGCTTGAAAATCAAAAGGCACAGCATTGGTATTGCGAAACAAAACTGTAGCTCCAACATCACGCAGCCCGCTTACCAACTGTTTTCCAACGAACGAACGGTTTGCGAAATAAAGCTGGTGTGGTGAACGTAAATTATCGGTTCCGAAAGGAATTTTCTGTTGTCCGATAGTAAAATTGAACCAATCAACCGGCTTTAATCTTACATAGGCATCCAGCATTTTAGTTACTCCTTCGTCAGACAAGTCAATTTCAGCTTTGTAGGAAGTGATGGGACTTAAGTCTCCATTAAGGCTGAATCGTGCGCTTCGAACTTGAAAACGGTGCCCGTCAAGGCTTGAATTGTATTCGTATTTTGCCCGGATTGTTCCTTCAACCTGCGGAGCGTACTTTTTCAGCGAATCTAATTCTACTGCTGAAATTGGAAAAATAATAAGTGTTGTGATTAGAAATAAGACAACCTGTTTCATATGGTTATTTTCTATTTTTTTTATATTTACGAAACACTCCATCAATCATTCCTTCCCGATAGTTCGGAACCGGTTGTACTTGGGAATAATCCCAAATGCATGTTTCACTACAAATATGGTATTGAGTTAAAAACCCAGTTGATTCCATTTTTCGTAAAGCTCCTGCATGCTGTCCAGAACTATGTCAGCACCATTGTTGCTCAAAAGGCTTTTGTCCAATGGTCCTGTATTTACGCCGATTGTGTAAATTTTGGCTGTGGATGATGATTTTACACCCAAAGGTGCATTTTCAACCACAACTGCTTCCCAAGGCTCGATTCCGGCAATGGTCAAAGCTTTGAGGTATGGGTCCGGAAAGGGTTTACCGCGTTTTACGTCAAATGCAGTTACGATATTTTCTGCTTCAAAAATTCCGGGAAAATAGGCTTGAATGTTTCCGATTAGGGTTGGATGTCCTGATCCGGTCACGACAAAAAGCATGTAACCGCGTTCTTTCAGTTTTTTGAGTATTTCTAAGGAGTACGGCATAGGTTCTGGTTCGCCCTGTTCATCAAAATATTGGCTTTTCAACGTGTATATTCCAATTCTCTCTTCTTCGGTGGATTCACGCCCGTGGATTTTACTGAAAACGTGGTTTACGGTATCAGCACCCGGCTGACCTTCAAACATATAAGCTTGCTCGCGAGTAAAAGGCAGACCTGATTCATTCATCGCTCTTTCCCAGGCTACAGAGTGCTTCGGCATGGAGTCAAAAAGCACTCCGTCCATATCAAAAAATACCGCTTTTGGCTTTAATTCCGGAAAATTGTTTCTTTTTAGATAGTTTTCAATCATTTTTTCAGACATATCGATGTTCATTTTGCAAAGATACAAAAAAACTTTTTAGCCTTATTGTATGGAGTGATAATGAGATATGATTCTATAAATTTTACATGACAGGTAAGTTATGATGTTTGCATATTTTGAAA
>CAZIRA010000053.1:2127-17466 GCA_964541615.1 uncultured Paludibacter sp. | reverse complement strand
GATTTTGTCCAGTTTTCAATTTTGTTTCTATCTGCCTGTCCCAGATTTTGGATCGAAGTATAAATGACAATCGGAGTTTTTACCGTGTCAGGATGGATGTAGGTGACGGCATACGAGCACGCTATGATCTGTGGATAAAACTCCTTGATTTCTTTCAGCATCGAACGTCCTTGATCTTCGATAGTTTTCAGACTGTCGAGTTTGTTCTGCGATTGCTGGAGCGCAAAACTGGTTGCTGTGAGCTTGTTGTTCAGGTTTTCAGCTTCGGTCGTCAATTTTTGAGTTTGAGGAAAATGCTCGTTGTCCATCGAACTGCTGATAATCGTTACCCGGGACGAATCGAGATCCAGTTTGTCGGCAGTCATTTTTATGTCCCTGATGGCATTGTCGGAAACCCCGTAGCCGGAATAAATAAGTCTGATGGTTTTGGAAATGGGATTGACACTGCTTTCGAGCAGGTAGCTGTTTTCTTGCACCGAGACATTTCCAATCAATTTTTTTGCATTGTCGGAAAATCTTTCGTTTTGAACCAATTGATAACCAAAATACAAGCTTGGAATAGCTGTAACAACTAAGATTAGCGTAATGTAATGATTCAAACGCCGGCTTCTATCTTTGTCTACAATATCCCGGATGGGAAATTTCAAAACCTGTGATACGAACAAAGCAGCAACTGCAATGAAAACAGTATTGATAGTAAAAAGATAAAGCGCTCCGAAGAAAAATGTGAATTGCAATGTTGCCAATCCATAGCCTGCCGTACAAATCGGCGGCATAAGCGCTGTTGCGATTGCCACTCCCGGTATTACATTACCTTTCAGCTTACTACTCAGTGCAAGCATTCCCGCAACTCCACCAAAAAGCGCGATGAAAACATCATAAATTGTGGGACTGGTGCGGGCTAAAAGTTCCGAATGGGCTGTACTAACCGGAGAAATGAAAAAGTATAACGCAGAGGTTAAAAGACTGACCAGAACAGCAAAACTAAAATTCTTTATGGCCTTTTTAAATAGTGGAAAATCGTAGGTAGCGAGGCTGTAACCCATCCCGTTGATAGGTCCCATAAGCGGTGAAATCAACATGGCACCGATAATTACAGCAGTAGAATTCATATTCAAACCCACCGATGCTACCAAAATGGCACAGATAAGCACCCAGAGATTGGTGCCCTTGAATACAACAGCTTTTTCAACTTCTGAGTGGATGATATCAAAATCTTCACGCTCACTAGTCATGTTGAAATAATTAAGGTAATTTGTAATTTTATCTCTCATACTCACGTTTTTTGTTCATTTTTACAAATTTAATAAAAATACTTGTTTCTTCGTGTCATTTGGATAAAAACACAACAAATACTAAGTTCATACTTCGACATTTATATGAATTTCAATGTTGGGTTTTCAGAATTATTGTTGGGTTTGATTTTATATGAAAATGAAATGGCTAAAAAGGTAGTTACATAATTAGATTTTTTAAACTGAGTAGTAATAATAAAGTAAACAGGTATGTAATTAGAAGATTTGTTCTACAAACATGCATTCAAGTTTGTAAAAAAGAATAGTTTTCTACAAATAAAAAACAGCGACTTAAAAGTCGCTGCCTTTTTGATTTTCTTACTTCCCCGGTCTCCAACGCTGGAAAATGCTGGCCGTTTTAGGAAAAATTCCATTTTGCGCAGTACGCACATCCTCAGTTACATAAAACGATTGTTTGTCGAATAAATTAATAACATTCTCGATTTTTTTCATCAGTTGACGCGCCACAACAATTTCTATCACATCCACCTTTCCTATCGAGCCTTCGCCGTGCATCAACGTTGCTCCAAAGCCGTTTTCGTTCAGCATTTTCACCAATTTATTACCGTCTTCTTTGGTATACACCCGGTACAGCAAAACTCCGAAAGCAAGCTTACTTTCAATAAGCATTCCCACGTAAGTACCTGTAGCATAACCACCTGCGTATGAAAGATAAGCAATCAGATCATTGGCACGCGATAGAATCTGAGAAATAATCACAATCCAGATAAACACTTCGAAAAAGCCTATGACTGGTGCAATGCCTCTTTTCCCTTTTGAGACGAAGATAATACGTAGTGTACCAAGAGTTACATCACAAATTCTACCGAAAAAAATAAATATCGGCAACAGATAGGGATACTGATCAAGAAATTCAAACATAGTTTATAGACTTACCCTTTACCCTAAAGGGAATTTAAATTTGTTTTAATAATGTATTTTTGAAGAATAAAGTAACTACTCAGCACTTCAATAAGTAATTTATTTAGCATTTTCAGCACAATTACAGATTCAGAAATTATAATTTTCACAAAAGAACTGCCAAAATTAAGTGCATAAATGATGTAAGATGCTCCAAAACTCCCCTTTTATTTCCCCCTTTTAGGGTTTACCCGCCTCAGGTGTGGGATTAGGGGGCTGGGGTTAGGGGTCTTTTCCTCATCACAGTCAAACCATCGCGAATGGGCAGAATTACCTTTTCTACACGCTTGTCTGATTTGATTGTATCATTGAAACGCATAATTTCGATAGTTTGTTTATCGTTTTGCTCAACTTCTTTCACTACTTTCCCGCTCCACAGCGTATTGTCAGCAAATATAAAGCCTCCTTGTCGTAACATGGGAAGCACCGCTTCAAAGTAATCCAGATATTGGTCTTTTTCTGCATCAATAAACACCAGATCGTATGTTTTTTCAATCGTTGGAATAATTGTCAAAGCATCACCAATGTGCAGGTTGATTTTATTTTCGAAAGGTGACATACTGAAATTCTCACGAATAAAATCTTCCAATTCATCGTCCACCTCTATGGTATCCAGGCATCCTTTTTCTCCAAGTGACTCCGCAAGGCAGAGTGCCGAGTATCCGGTAAAAGTACCGATTTCAAGTATATTTTGAGGTTGGATCATCTTGCTGAGCATGCTCAGTACACGTCCCTGCAGATGTCCGGAGCACATGCGCGGATTTATCTGTTTCAACCAGGTATTTCGGTTGACTCTGGCCAAATAATCGGGTTCCTCTTCAATATGAGTCAGGATATATTCTTCTAATGTCATGATCGGTTGTATTTAAGAACCGTTAGTTTTTCAACGTCAAAAATTTCTTTTGCTACTTCTTGAAGCTTTTCGGGAGTAATGGATTCTATGTTTTTACGTACTTGCTCGTTACTGTCGTATTTTCCGTATCGAAGAAAACTTTTTCCTAACGACAAAGCTACGCTCTCTTTGTTTTCAGAAGCGATAGCCAGTTGTCCAAGCAGTTGAAGTTTGTATTTTTTCAGCTTGACATCGGAGATTTTTTTCTCACAAAGTTTGACCAATTCTTTCCTGATCAATTTCTCGCATCGGTCGGCATTTTCGGGATCGGAACCAAAATAGATTCCCCACCAGCCACAATCAGTAAATGTCTGAACGGTAGATTCCACGTTATAAACCAAGCCGTTTTTTTCTCTTAAAGATAAATTCAGCAGGCTGTTCATTCCAGGTCCGCCCAGGATATTATTCAGAAGATAAAGCGAAATACGGTCTTTGTGCTGTATATCATACGATCTTGCCCCCATCAGGCAGTGAGCTTGAAAGGTCTCTTTTTTCAAAACCCGGGTTTCGTTCATTTCCCTTTTCGGGGCTTCACGGACATGGTTTTCAGAGGCGTTTTGTTTAAAATTGAAATACTTATCTGCCCATTTCGCAATTTTCCTGAAATCAGTATTCCCCAAATAAAAGAAAACCATATTTCCAGGCTGATAAAACTGCTTGTAAAATGCTTTTGTTTTTTGAGTAGTGAAATTTTCCAGGTTTTCTTTACGTCCAAGAACGTTGTGCGCCATTGGGTTGGAATTGAAAAGCATCTCTTCAAAATCGTCGTAGATTAATTCCGCCGGGCTGTCGTAGTAAGAGTTTATTTCATCCTGAATAACCAAAATTTCCTTGTCGATTTCAGCCTGAGGGAAAGTGGAATGTTGAATTAAATCGGAGATTAATTCAATGGTACGTTCAGAATATTCGTTCAAAAAACCGGCATAAACCACCGTTTCTTCTTTTGAAGTATAGGCATTTAATTCGCCTCCCACATCTTCCAAACGATTGATAATCTGTGCCGAACGACGTTTATCCGTCCCTTTGAAAAGCATATGCTCTATAAAGTGAGCCATACCGTATTCTTCCTCACGTTCATCTCGCGAGCCAACATCAACGATGACTCCGCAGTATGACACCGGCGACTCATGCTTCATGTGGATAATGCGCAATCCGTTGTCTAAAATATGAGTATTGTAGTTTTCCAAATTTTTCTCTCTAAAATGGGTGCAAAGTTACTATTTTTATTTCAAGCAAAAAAAAGACTGCCCGAAAGCAGTCTTCTTTAATTCAAATCAAATTTGCTATCTTTTCTTTACAGAATCGATACTTGCGATAACTTGTTTTGCTATTGCGTTCTCAGGATCAAGTTCCAATACTTTTACCCAGTATGAGCGTGATTGAGGATAATCGTCTTTTTTCAAGAAGTAGATACCCATGTATTGGTAAACTTCCATGATTTCGTTTTTGCGCTCAGCAGGCGTCTGCATCAGGATTGGCAATACTTGTTCGTAATACGGTTTTGCAAGTCCGATGGTTGTTTCAGGGTCCATAGCTGAATTGGCGCGTGCTTGTGAAAGCAGTCCCAGGTAATGTTCCGGGAATGTAGTTGCCATATTTCCAAAAGTTTCAGCTGCTTTTTTCAAAAATTCAGTGCGTTGTACCTGATCCGGAGTTGCAACAGCATCTGTTCCGGCACTGTAGTATGCTGCTCCAAGAGAGTAGATGTCCGCCATTGTATGTGATGGATTTACATCAATAACTTTAGAGTAGTACTGGATTGCTTTTGGATAGTCCTTGGCTCTGTCGTATGCGCGGGCAATGTCAGTAATTGTACTTGTACGTGTAGTATCCAACAGGTATGCTTGCTCAAAATATTTTGCTGCATTGGCGAAGTCTCTGGTTTTATTCAACATGTCTGCATAGTACGCATAATCCTGATAAATCAGTTCAGATTTAGGGGCAGTTTCCACCAGCGTTTTTGCCAAAGGCAATGCATCTTCATACTTATCCTGATCATGCAATGTGTACATTTTCAAACGGTTTGTCACTGTATTTACAGGAGCGTTACTCAAAGCGGTCAATGCTTCATTATAATCTTTGTTAAAGTAAAGTATTTGACCAAAGATTTGGTAATCTTCAGCAGTTGGTTTAACCAGTTTCAGGTATTTCTCGAAAGCTGCTTTTGCTTCCGGGTAGAATCCAACTTCGCGACGAAGGTCAGCCTGCGTTTTCCATCCGTATTCATAGCTTGGATCGATGATAGTTGCTTTATCCAGGTAGTCAAAAGCAATTTGTCTTCTGGTACCAACGTACAGTTGAGCTAGTTTCACCAGTGCGATTTTTGAATTTGGATCAAAATAAACTGCATTTTCAAATTTCACTGCAGCTTCGTTGCTGTTGCCTTTTTCCATCATTAGGTTTCCTTCAAGGATGTATGGAAGCGCGCTTTTTTTGTCAGCTTTTTTAGCTTTTGCCAGATATACTGCCATTTGAGCTGCATTGTTGTTTCTTGCGAAAGCTTCAGCTATAGCAACCTGCATTTGTGCATCTTTTTTATAAAGTTTGTTGCCGCTGATTGATTTCAACGCTTTTTCTGCTCCTTTAGGATCGGAAGCCATTTGAACTGTTGCGAGTCCTACACTGTTGTAAAGATTTGACGGATCTGCCTGAAGACCTTTGTTGAAATATTTGGATGCTTCGGCACTATTCTTTTCTCTCAAAAAGATTTGTCCCAAATAATAATTATCCATTGCATCGAGGTTGGATGCAGTCAAAAACAATGTCTTTGCTTTTTTTAAGTCCCCTGACTCGTAATAATCAATTGCTGTTTTATTGCTTGCGGATATCATCGTAAATAACGCGACAAACAAGGTCAGAATCATTCCTTTTTTCATTTTCGTAATTATGTAATTGTTAGTATTTCGTTCTATAAAAAATCTTTCCCTATATAATCCAAAATTTATACCAATTTTTTTCTATTTAATTTCAATTAAATTTATTGAACTATTTTCACAGTCTGAATAGGCATTGTGGATGGTAATAGTCCTGTTCTTTTGATAATTCTCTGTCCTTGATCGCTCGAGATGAATCGGGAGAATCCTTTCGGAAGTTCTCCACGTGGGTCGTTCAAGAGAATGAATATTTCCCTACGGAATGGATACTGGCCGTTGTAGAGATAATATTGATAGGGTTGAACACTGTTTTCGGTATTAGCAGCATCTTCGTAAGAAACGCGCATAACCCGTATTTTTTTAGTAAATTCTATTACTGTAGAGTCATTTTCATCACTGATGTGGTTGACTCCGATAAGTCCCATAGCACTGGGAACTTTGGCTACGTGTTCTACAACTTCTTCGTTTAGTTCCAATGCATTGAGTTCTTTTGACAACGGTATGTCTCTGCAGATTGAATCGTTGGCATATCTCACGATGCTTGAATTAGTATTGTCAAACACGACTTGAATTTTTCCTAACTTGGATCCCGGGAAAATCTGATTCCACTGAGTGACTTCTCCGGTGAGGATGCGCTTCATGTCTCTAGCGCTGATTACGGAATCTCTGTTGGCTGGATTTGTGATTACAGCTACTCCGTCAATGGCGATGCGGACTGCTTCCGGCTGGAATGTTTTGCTGTTGAAATAGCTCACCTCGGCTTCTGTAAATTTCCGAGCGGTAACGGCTAAGCGGACACTGTCATTTTTGAGAAGTTCTACCGCTTCCTGTTCTGTGGTGTAAATAGGTTCAATATCTACCGGATACAATCCTTCGAAAACATCAATTTGCTGTTGAATCACATTCTGCACAGTTTGGTCAACAGCAATTTTGATATAGCCGCTACGCATCGTGTTTTTAGTTTCAGTGCTTTTTTGTTTACCACAGGCAACAAGCAGTACGGCAAGAAGCAATGTAACGGAAATAAAAAATATCTTTTTCATAATAATAAGATTTACTATTTTATTAGAATTTCATTTTTCAGGTCTCCAGTATCTATTTAAGTTAATTCGTGCTTGAAAAATCAAGTCCTGCACATTATTTAACAAACAAAATTTAATCAATCCCAGACATTTCATGGGACTGATTAAATTTCGTCAATATAGTTTTTGTAGAAGTATTATTGTAGTCTAAACTGTACAGGTAATGTATATCTTACTTTTACAGCATTACCACCTTGACGTCCAGGAATCCATTTCGGCATCGATTTGATAACGCGGATGGCTTCTTTGTCCAAGCTTGGGTCAACACCGCGAACAACTCTTACGTCTTCAATTTCTCCGTTACGCCCTACCACAAACTGACAGGTAACACGTCCCTGAATGTTGTTTTCCTGTGCAATTACCGGATAGTTGATGTTTTTGCTGAGCCATTCGTACATTGCTGACTCACCACCTGGGAACGATGGGGGCTGTTCAACGATTTCGAATACTTTTTCTTCTTTTACTTCTTCCTGAACAATCACTTTGTGCTCTTGCAGTGTTGCAATATCCACACCGGTCTCCTCGTTGGTACCTTTTACGTCAGCAATAGAAATCTGGACATCGGATCGTACTACTTCTTCCTGAGTTTTCATTTCTCTATCTTCAGGGACTTCCTCGTCTTTTTTGATTTCTGGCACAGTAAACTGGATGGTACTTTTCAATTCTACCGGAGGTGGAGCCTCAAATTGCTTTTGAATGTTCTCTTCAGGCACTTCTGGTTTATCAAGGTCGATATTCGAAAGTGCCGATACCTCTGTCATTGCTTGTCTTTGAGCCTCACGAGCTTTGTTGTACTGTGAAATCCCGATAGAACCGAGTACAGTAAGAATAGCTGCGGCTAATACAACAAGAAAAGCAAAAGTATGTCTTGTAGGAGAATTCTTACGAAGCGTGTATGCTCCATAATTTTTGTTCTTCCCCTCGAAGATCATGTCAATCCACTTCTCGGATGTTAAATTAATATCTTTTGCCATTTATTTTATACTTTTATTCTGTTATTAAAAAGGAAACGATTATTGAGCTGTGTAAGCAACATTAGAGTTGGTCAGCATCTTTTTATCGCTATCATCAACGTCGGCAATTGCATATTTACCAACACTCGCAATAAGCATTTCATCAAGAGCAGATACTAAGTTATCGTAGTTTGAGTTGTCCAATGGCTTGATTACAACCACCGGAGTTCCCTTGCCGCCTTTCAGCTCTTTAACCTGGGCATCATATTCTTCTTGTGAAATCTCTAAACGGGTCTTTTTATCTTTGAGCTCATTTACCTGTGCCACAACAGTCCTGTTTTTGTCCAAAAGGATTTTGCGTAATCCTTCTGCGGAATAATCTGTAGTTTTCAAAAAGTTGGGTGTTTCTGGCTCTGGTATTCCAAGGAAATAGTACACCTTGTTGTCAGCACCAAGGAAAATAGTAACAGCGTCCGATTCACGGGCTACGTCACCTTTATCTTTCGGTGTGTCTTTTGCAGGCATTGCAATTTCCATGGTTTGCGGTTTGCTCAAAGTCGTGGCTAGCATAAAGAAGGTAAGGAGCAACATAATCATGTCCACCATCGGTGTAAAGTCCACCCTGGTATCCATTTTTTTACGTTCGCCTTTTTTTCCGCTGCCGCCGGAATCAACTTGCATCATATGCTTTAATAGTTTTAATAGTTATTATCAATTTTTACGCCAAAGAATTTCGCAAAGGTCATAAAAATAAACTTAATGTTTAATATTACCTTACGGTTGTTCTGGTGTAGTCGATACTTCACGCAGTGAAGTGATCAAATTGTATCGGTTTTCTTTCAGGTCCTGAAGCGAACTCATTACACTCTTAATGGAAGAATAAGGAGTTTTGGAGTCAGCCTTGATAGCTATCACCATATCTTTTCCTTTTGCTTCGCGTGCTGCCAATACCCAACCCTTGAACTGATTGTCAACAGAGTCTGTAGGAATTCCTAATTTTTGGAGTTCTTCAGTCTGCTGGTCATCGTTTAGAGCCATGAATTGTTTGAATGCCTGCATTGGAGCTCCGAAAGAGGTTCCAATACTGAAATCATACTTTTCTTTGTCAGTAAGCTGGATATTATAGTTGGATGCCATTGCTTCAAGAGCTTTAATTCTGTCAGACGGTCCATCAAGGTCCAGGAAGACTTGTCCGGTTGGCGACACCAAAATTGAAAGTACGTTGGTTTCGGGAATTTTGATTTCCGAAACAGACATTGGTGTAGTAACCGTGATGGGCTCAGGCTTCAAGAAAGTGGAGGTCAACATGAAGAAAGTAAGCAACAATACCATAACGTCGCTCATCGGGGTCATGTCAATCCACGTGTCTTTCTTTTTTACTTTAATTTTTGGCATGTTTCTTTTTCTTATTATTAATTAAACGAATCGATTAAAATAGCAATTCAATATTTTGCATCAAATCGCCCGGGTCTCATACAAGATTCCTAATTAATGTTTAGATTGGAAAACACCTGTAATAGCAAATCCGATTTCGTCGATTGCGTAAGTAATGTTGTCAATTTTTGCAGAGTAGTAGTTGTAAGAGATAACAGCCAAAGCACCTCCCAAGATACCGAAACCGGTATTTACAAGAGCCTCAGAGATACCAACAGAAAGAGCAGCAGAGTCAACACCGCCACCACCAGATCCAAGAGCCGAGAACGCACGGATCATACCAAGTACTGTTCCGAAAAGACCGGTTAACACTGACAAGTTTGTAAATGTTGCAATAACAGGCATGTTTTGGTTCATTGTAGGCATTTCAAGAGCTGTAGCTTGCTCGATAGTTGTGCTGATAGCAGCCAATTTTTGCTCTTTCAATAGACCAGTGTTGTCATTTGCCATTTGTCCATAAGTTCTAAGACCAGCATCTACTACAGCAGCAACTGAACCTTTTTGTTTTGAACAAAGTTCTTTTGCTCCCTGGATGTCTTCAGCTTCCAGTTTTTGTTTTACGTTGAATACGAAGTTGTCAAGGCTACCTGTTCCGCGAGCTCTGTTCAATGCAATAAAACGCTCAACACTTAAAATGATAACTGTCAATAACCATGTAATAAGAATAGGTACTACGAAACCACCTTTGTAAATAGTACCCAACATGTTTCCGTTAAGTGGGTGGTTTTCGGGGTTGTTGTCGATGAAGTTTGATTTAGCACCGAAAACGAAGTTGTAAATAAGAAGTGCTGTAACAAAAGCCAGCACAATTACCAATGCAGCAGATAATCCTTTAGATTGCTTTTTGTTCTTGGTAGATACTTTTTCTTTAGCCATAATAGTAAAGTTTTGTGTGAAATCTGTGAATTTCACTTTGTTAATAAATTAGATTTGAATTATTTGAAATTTTATTTTTATTGATTTCTTAGATAACACTAATAACGAAAGTTGATACTAATTATTTCAACTTGTCAGAAATAGCAGACAAAATTAAACTAATTTGTTGAATTACGAAATTATTTTCTTATATAATTGACATGATAAATGATTTTGTAATTGAAAATAACTGTAATTAACGATGCAAATATATAAAAAACATTAGCTTGAATGCACTGTTTAATACATTTTTTACTAAAATATTTTTTTTCAGTTGAATTACAAATTCATAATCGAATTTACTTTTTTCGTCTCGAGCTATTTTCGTAACTTTGCACTCAAATTTTTCAAAAAAAAATCAACATGGAATATAATTTTAGAGAGATAGAAAAAAAATGGCAGAAATACTGGGTAGAGAATAATATTTACAAAGTCGAAGTCGATCTTTCAAAACCTAAATACTACGTATTGGATATGTTCCCGTATCCTTCCGGTGCCGGATTGCACGTTGGGCACCCGCTTGGATACATAGCTTCTGATATTTACAGCAGATACAAACGCCTGCAGGGCTTCAACGTACTTCACCCGATGGGATACGATGCGTACGGACTACCGGCAGAGCAATACGCCATACAGACCGGACAGCATCCGGCCATCACCACACAAAAGAACATTACACGCTACCGTGAGCAGTTGGACAAAATCGGATTTTCATACGACTGGGACCGTGAAGTGCGCACATGTGAGCCGGATTATTATAAATGGACACAATGGGCATTTATCCAAATGTTTGAACATTATTACAATAATGATACAAATAAAGCAGAAAAAATTTCAGATCTTGTAAAAGATTTCGAAACAAAAGGAACGCAGGATTTGAATGCCGTTAGTTCTGACGATTTGTCATTTACATCCAAAGAATGGAATGCAAAATCTGAAAAAGAACAGCAGGAAATTCTACTGAATTACCGCATAGCTTACCTCGCCGACTTGAAAGTAAACTGGTGTCCGGCACTTGGAACCGTTCTCGCCAATGACGAAGTAAGTGAAGGGCTTTCCATCCGTGGCGGCTATCCGGTGGAGCAGAAAGTGATGCGCCAGTGGAGTTTACGTGTTTCAGCATATGCTCAACGTTTACTCGAAGGACTTGATAAGATTGACTGGACCGACTCTCTGAAAGAAACGCAGAAAAACTGGATAGGGAGAAGTGAAGGGGCTGAGATGAGGTTTGAGATAGTGAACCCCACCCCAACCCTCCCACAAGGGGAGGGAGAAGACCTCTCCCCTAACCCCTCTACAGAAGGGGAGGGAGAAGCAAAACCGAGTTTTTATACTACAGATGCTAATACCTGGAAATTACTAAAAGAGAATGCAAAAAGCATGAGGTTGGAGCCTACAGAAGCAGAAGACCTGCTTTGGCAGAATTTACGCGGACTTAAATTAGGTGTAAAATTCAGAAGACAACAGCCGGTAGATATTTTTATTCCCGATTTTGTTTGTACTCAAAAAAAGTTGATGATAGAAGTTGATGGTGGATACCATAATAAAAAAGAACAAATAGAACTGGACGCTGAAAGAACCCGGATTTTAGAGGTGCTTGGATATAAAGTATTACGATTTACCAACGAAGAGGTACTGAAGGACGTCAGTAGTGTATTGGAAAAAATTAGGACAGAATTAAAAAACAGAGAAAATTCTACTTCCTTCGAAGGAGCAAAAAAAGTCGCTCCCTCCCCCAGTGGGAGGGCCGGGGTGGGGTTTGACGTATTTACCACCCGACCTGACACAATTTTTGGAGTTACTTTTATGGTTCTTGCTCCTGAAAGTGAATTAGTAGATATTTGCACTACACCCGAACAAGCAGAAGCTGTCAGGAATTATATTGATGCTTCAAAAAAACGCACCGAACGAGAGCGTATTGCCGATCGGAAAGTAACCGGTGTTTTCTCCGGTTCGTATGCCATCAATCCGGTTGCCGGCACAGAAATTCCAATCTGGATCAGCGACTATGTGTTGGCAGGTTATGGGACCGGCGCTATTATGGCTGTTCCGGGTCACGATAGTCGTGATTACGCTTTTGCAAAACATTTCAATCTGCCAATAATTCCGCTTATCGAAGGAGCTGATATCAGTGAAGAGAGTTTTGACGCCAAAGAAGGGATTATGATAAATTCAGGTTTCCTTAACGGTCTTACCGTTCCTGAAGCCATTGCGAAAGCAAAAGAATATATAGAAGAAAAAGAGATAGGGAAAGTGAGGGTGAATTATCGCTTACGCGATGCCATTTTCAGCCGTCAGCGCTACTGGGGCGAACCATTTCCTGTGTATTACAAGGAAGGAATGCCTTATATGCTGGATGAAAGCAAACTTCCGCTGGAACTTCCGGAAGTGGATAAATACTTACCTACAGAAACAGGCGAACCACCACTGGGACGTGCTAAGAATTGGGTAACTGACGATGGTTTCAAGCTGGAACTTAACACCATGCCAGGGTTTGCAGGCTCTTCTGCCTACTATTTAAGGTATATGGATCCAAAAAACGACAATGCGCTGGTAGGTAAGCAAGCAAATGAATATTGGCAGGATGTGGATTTGTACATTGGAGGAACAGAGCATGCTACGGGACACTTGATTTACAGCCGTTTCTGGAACAAATTCCTGTTTGACCTGGGTGCTGTAACGAAAGACGAACCTTTCAAAAAACTGATTAATCAAGGAATGATACAGGGACGAAGCAATTTTGTGTACAGAATTCAAGGCACAAATACCTTTGTTTCACTGAATCTGAAAGATGAATACGATGTTACGCCCATTCACGTTGATGTTAATATTGTACACAATGATATTTTGGATATCGAAAAATTCCGCAACTGGAACCCGGAATACAAGGATGCCGGATTTGTCCTGGAAGATGGTAAATACGTTTGCGGTTGGGCGGTTGAAAAAATGTCAAAATCGATGTTTAACGTAGTTAATCCCGATGATATTGTGGATAAATACGGAGCGGACACTTTACGATTGTATGAAATGTTTCTCGGCCCATTGGAGCAATCCAAACCGTGGGACACGAACGGAATTGACGGGGTACATCGTTTTTTGAAACGACTTTGGGGATTGTTTTATAACGGCGATGAACTAAACATCAGCGACGAAGCACCTTCTGCCGACGAACTGAAAACGCTTCATAAAACCATCAAGAAAATCTCTTTTGACATCGAGAATTTTTCTTACAACACATCGGTGTCGGCATTTATGATTTGCCTGAATGAGCTTTACGCTTTGAAATGTAGCAAAAAAGCGATTTTGGAACCGCTTTCCATCATTTTGGCGCCTTTTGCACCACACATTGCAGAAGAAATGTACCATTTGCTTGGAAACACTACTTCGGTTTGTGATGCTCAATGGCCAAAATACAACGAAGAATATTTGAAAGAAAATTCGATAAAATATCCAATTTCATTCAACGGAAAAGTACGTTTCACGCTTGAACTTCCGGCTGATATGCCAAAGGATGAGGTTGAAAAAAATGCATTGGCCAACGAACAATCCGCAAAATACCTGGAAGGTAAAACGCCGAAGAAAGTGATAGTGGTTCCGGGTAAAATTGTGAATATTGTAGTTGCCCCCTGACTCCCTGAAGGGAGGAATTTGTGTCATATAGCATAAGCTTTTAAATTTAGAAAAATTTCAATCCATTCATTCTTAAATCACCCTTTAAGGGCATGAGGGCTATTATGAATTCAAAACAAGATTATTTGAAATCTTTCTATTGGAAGGATTACATCATGATTTTTATCGGACTTATTTCCTACGCAATAGGGCTGACCGGTTTTCTTTTGCCTAATAAAATTGTAACCGGTGGACTTGCCGGTGTTACGGTTTTGATCAAATCGGCAACTGATATTCCGCTTTGGGTATCATACGTTTCGATCAATGCTGTTCTTCTGGTTATTGCATGGAAAATTGTAGGGAAAGCATTTGTTATAAAAACAGTTGTCAGCGTTGCTGCACTTACGGTTCTGATCCGCTATGGTGAGATTTACATTTCCGAGCCGGTAATTCATGCCGATCCGCTTTTATCATCCATTATTGGAGCCATGTTCTGCGGTGCTGGCCTGGGATTAGTTTATTCAGTCAATGGAAGCACCGGTGGCACGGATATTATCGGAGCAGTGGTAACCAAATACCGCCACGTAAGTATGGGGCGCGTTTTGTTGCTTGTAGATATTTTAATCGTGGCTTCCTCCTTTTTCTTGTTCCGAAGCGTGGAAAAAATTGCCATTGGGCTTATTGTGATGGCAGTAATGTATTACGTTGTGGATATTGTAATCAGCGGTATGCGACAATCGGTACAGTTTTTTATTTTCACTTCCAAACACGAAGAAGTGGCCAATCACATCAACTCCGAAATTCGCAGAGGATGTACAATTATTGACGGAATGGGCTGGTATTCCAAAAACTCGCAGAAAATTATCATCGTAATGGCGCGTAAAACTGAATCAACATCCATTTTCCGATTGGTGAAAAGCATTGATCAGGATGCTTTTATAACGCAAGCAAACGTTGTGGGAGTTTATGGAAAAGGATTTGATGTGTTGAAGTAGCAACCCCCTAAATCCCCTGAAGGGTGACTTAAAGAAAATAAAAAGGGAGCGACCGAAATCGCCCCTTTTTATTTTCACAAAAGTGTATTTTACTATTGTGTTTCAACAATTTTCGGATGTTCTTTCACAACTTTCGCTTTTACACCATCTTTTGCCTCGTTTAATTCCATCAGAATTGTATCGCTTTCCACAGCCGAACCTGACAGAACCACATCAGCCAGTTCGTCTTCCAGATAGCGCTGGATAGCACGTTTCAGCGGACGAGCACCAAACTGAACATCATATCCTTTATCAGCTATAAAGTCTTTTGCTTCGGGAGAAAGTTCAAGTTTGAAACCTAAGTCGATTACACGTTTAAACAAACCTTTCA
>CAZIRA010000053.1:0-2027 GCA_964541615.1 uncultured Paludibacter sp. | reverse complement strand
GATATTGAACACATCTGGATGTGCTTTTTCTATCTCATCTAGCAATACAATCGAATACGGTTTACGCCGCACTTTCTCGGTTAGCTGACCTCCTTCTTCGTACCCCACGTATCCAGGAGGCGCTCCTATCAATCTCGAAACGCTGAATTTTTCCATATATTCACTCATATCCACACGGATAAGGGCGTCCTGGCTGTCAAACATAAAATCAGCCAGCACACGTGCCAGATGAGTTTTTCCAACTCCGGTCGGGCCAAGGAAAAGGAATGTTCCGATCGGTTTGTTTGGATCTTTCAGACCGATTCGATTTCGCTGAATGGCTTTGGTAATTTTTTCCACCGCATCTTTTTGCCCGACAACTCTAGAATTCAGCACCTCTCCCATCTGACGAAGTTTCAAACCTTCTGCCTGGGCAATTCGCTGAACCGGAATTCCTGACATCATCGCCACCACTTCCGCCACTTTTTCTTCATCCACAATTTCAGGATTCAGCTGCGATTCTTTCTCCCAGCGTTTGATAGCATCTTCAAGTTGGTACTGAGTCTGCTTTTCTTTATCGCGAATCGGCACTGCCTCTTCGTATTTTTGCTCCGCAATGACGCGGTTTTTCTCAATTTTCAGTTCTTCGAGTTTTTTCTCTAACTGCTCAATTTCTTCCGGAACTGCTACCGTGGCAATATGTACACGTGACCCGGCTTCATCCAAAGCATCGATGGCTTTGTCCGGAAAACTGCGGTCGGTAATGTATCTGTCCGTCAGTCGCACACAAGCTTTGATGGCTTCCTGCGTGTAGCGTACGTTGTGATGATACTCGTATCTGTCCTGGATATTTTGAAGAATAATTAAAGTCTCTTCCGGTGTAGTCGGATCTACCATTACTTTTTGGAAACGGCGTTCCAATGCACCGTCTTTCTCGATACTCTGTCGGTATTCGTCCAAAGTGGTGGCTCCCACACATTGAATTTCTCCACGTGCCAAAGCAGGTTTCAGCATATTGGCAGCATCCAGTGATCCCGGTGCTCCACCCGCTCCTACTATGGTGTGAATTTCATCAATAAACAAGATGATATTCGGATTTTTCTGTAATTCATTCAGAATGGCTTTGATGCGCTCCTCAAACTGTCCGCGGTATTTTGTTCCTGCAACGATAGATGCCATATCCAATGCCACTACGCGTTTATCGAACAAAATACGTGAAACACGACGTTGTACAATTCTCAATGCTAAACCTTCCACTATGGCCGATTTGCCTACTCCCGGATCTCCGATAAGCACAGGATTATTTTTCTTCCTGCGGCTTAAAATCTGAGCAATACGCTCAATTTCCTTTTCGCGTCCTACAACAGGATCAAGGCGGTTTTCAGCAGCTGCTTTCGTAATATCTGTTCCAAAAGTATCCAAAGCAGGCGTATCACTTGGTTTTGCACCCGATTGTTTTGAACGGGCTTTTTTCCCTCCAAACGGTTCATCTTCTTCGTCATCCTCTTCGGAAGGCAAACTAGCCGACTGAATATCAGCAGGTTTATTTGGATTCAGGAATGAAAGTACTTTTTCGTAAGTTACATTGTCCACGCTCAGCACATCCACAGCCAGGTTGTTTTTATCTTTCAAAATAGCCAACAGAAGATGCTCTGTATCAGCAGAATCAACTGCAAGCGAACGGGCTTCCAGCTCCATTATTTTTTTAATTTTTTCGGTACTTCTCAGCAAAGGAATCTCACCACCCGTAGGTTCAAGGTCGGTGCGTACCAAAGCTTCAATCTTTTGTTTCACATTGTCTACATCTACGTCCATCACATTCATCAGTTCCATGGCACGGCCTCTTCCTTCGCGGATCAGACCAAGCAACAAGTGCTCGGGACCAACGTAGGCGTTACCTAATCTTTCAGCTTCTTGTGTGCTGTAAATGAAAACATTATTTAATTGTTCTGAATATTTTACTGACATAATTCAAATTTGTTATTTTACAAAAATAATAATTTTTGGTATTATTACGAATTATGTGTTGCAAAAATGATACCTAATAA
>CAZIRA010000052.1:8138-17477 GCA_964541615.1 uncultured Paludibacter sp. | reverse complement strand
TGTTAAAAATTTAAATATTGTGAACTTTCCCATAAACTATTTATTAATATTGTTAGATGTTTAACATTCATTGAATATATTAGAGAATATTTCAAAACACACATGAGCTTTGTTAAAAGCTCTTTAATTTTGTTGCGCAAAAAGCAATCAATTTGAGGCTGTAAAGCATCTTGTGAACGTATTTGAGTTAATTATTAAGTGATACCAATTAACTAATAAATAATAAGATGAGAAAAAATCTTGCTTTACTCTTGTTGGTTGTTTCTGTACAACTATTCGCACAGGAATACCCCGTAACCGGCATCAGCATTAACCTGCCTGCATCGCCCGATGCCAATACTGCTACCTGGGCAAGCAGTGCTCCCGTACTGTCAGTGACAGTAAACTCTACCCCCGATTTTATCAAACGATTAAAGGAATGCCGCATTGTTTTAACTATCAAACAAGGCGATATGAATGTCTGCGGAGCCAAAGAAGGTTCCGTTTTTTCGTTCGGGAGCGCTCCGGTGAAGGTTTGGACCGGCAGCAATGCCGTTGCCCTGCTGGGGCAGGATTGCACGTTGAAACCCGGTGAATATCAGCTCTGCGCACAGGTTTTCGGAGGTGATCAGGGAGCCGTTCGTGCCATTAGCCGCGAAGTATGTAAGCCATTTACTATCAAAGCTCCCGAAGAAGTGCAACAAAACTATCAGGCTCCGCAACCGGTTAATCCTGTTGATAAGTCATCTTTGAGTGAGGTGGATGCAAGGAAACCAATCACATTCAGATGGACACCCGTTGTGCCAAAGCCTAAAGATGCAGTAACTTACCGATTGAAAGTGTGGCAACTGACGGAGGGTCAGAACGGCACGCAGGCCATGACTACCAACGAACCTGTCGTTACAAAAGAAGTTCAGAATCAAAATCAGGCAGTTATCACCAATTTATATACCGGCCCATGCAAACCGCCTTATTTGTGTGAATTCGTGTGGAATGTTCAGGCTGTGGACAGCAAAGGAAATTTCCTGGGAAGGAATAACGGACTGAGTGAAGCTTTTCAGTTTGGTATAGAAACGAAAGGAGATACTCCCCAGTTAAAAATAACGGGTGGCGCCAATGCCGAATTTAAGATCGATTCGGCAGTATGTTTAGGCAAAGAAAACGGTCAGTTCAAATACCGAATTTGGGCACATTATGCCAACCTTACCGGGAGCGTGGATAATATTCTGCTCAATGATAATCAGGCATTTGCCGGTTATCCGGCCAACCCAAATCCCGGCACGGGACTTAACCTGCGGAATAACATCCGCATGAAATCCGGAACTTACAATGGCGCACTTACCATGAATGATATTCTTGAAGCAAGTTCCGGCACCATCAGTAACATCACTCCAGTGCCGGCTTCTGTATTTACACCACCATTTTTGGCGCCGAACAGCATTCATAATTTTCAGTTTGATTATACCACTACGACCAATTCGCCGGTTCAGTTTACCTATTACGGGCTGGTCAATGATGCCTTGAAAGACAAAGCCAATCGGAATTCGCGTAATGAAATTGACAGCCTGCGGTATCCGGAATGTCCGTGCAGTGTCTGCGACGAAATTCAACTTGCCGCCACCCAAACGGGTGAAATAAAATACGATCCGAACGGAGGATTAAGTTTCACGGCTAATGTAAGTTCAAGTCCCAAAAAGGTACTGCGAATCAGAGCGGAGCTTGTTTATTTCGATATGAAAGCGGACGATGAAAACTGCCTGATCTGCAACAAGAACAGCAACACATTTGGCAATTTCACCTCGGCATCTACCACCAACAGCAATTTCACCGGTAGTCTTCCTTACGGTCACAGCGCTCAGTTTGATGCACTTACCGCAGTCAACATCAGTGGCGGAGTACCCATCAATTTCAATATCAGCGTACCGCCGTTAGTCAGTTGCTGTAATGCCACGGTGAATTTCTGTATCCGCTACGTACTTACTTTCGAAGATTGTACGGTGTGTAATACCCTGGCTTGTTATCAATACAAAATAACGGGTTGTCCGAAATAACCGGCTTTTATATAGCGGTTAACTAATTATTAATGACATAAAAATCTACGAATATTTACTTTTTCAATACTTTCAGAACAATGAAAAGATTCAAATATATTGCAACAATTCTCCCAATCTGGTTTGCAGCAATTTCAGCTGTTGGTCAAACTCAGACGTTGGGAATAAGTCAAAGTCAGTCGGGAAATCCCACTAACGGATGTAACGTGTGTTACACCATTTCCATTCAGTATTCTATCAGCAATGTGGCTGCTACAGGTACAACGGTCGTTGCCACTTTTCCCAACAACGTCTTTGATATTTGCAATTACGGCGGTGCCAGTGCCTCGTCGGTCGGAACTACCACTACACTGACTTTCAACCTGGGAAATGTGCCTACAAGTGCTAACAGCGTAAGTTATCAGATCAAATTTAAGTCCGGAACGACGTGCAACGGAACGACCGGTGCCTTAACAGCCAAAATCTCTACTAACGAGCATCCGGTTCCGGTTCTTGCTGCGGGATTATCACTAAATGCTGCTTCAACCGAAGGCTGGGGAATTTCAAAATACCTGGCTTATGGCAATAATATCTGGCTTTCCGGATATGGAACCGGTAATCCATTCCAATATACTGTTTCCATTTGTGGAACCACAGTGGATGTTTATTATCATTTCAGGGTATATAATAACGGCTGTATCAATCTGAAAAACGCATCGGTAACCGACAATTTACCTGCCGGAGCAACTGTGGCGGGTGTTCATACCGGCTGGCCCACCAGCGCGGGGAATTTAATTCCATCCACAACTGGTCCGGGAACAGTGACCTGGAACGTGGGAAATGGAATAAACACACTCGATGTAAATACCGGTGCCTATGATTATTATGTGCACCTGACTTTTCCCGTATCGCAGTTAAATACCGTAAAATGCAATTCGGCCACTTTAAACGGAACAAATGTATGTACCAATGCACCCAAAACAAGCAATTCGAATACCGAATGTATTAAGCTGATTGGCGCAACACCCAACACAACGTGTGGCGCATTTGGCACTCCGTATTATTACGTTCCAACTTACTATTACTTTATTGGTTGCAATGCGTGGCTCAATATCAGTCTGGCTCAGGCCAATCAGTGTGCAGCAAACGCAACAACGCTCAATAATATAAGCTACAATGCGCCAATTCCTCCACAGATGCATGTGAATGAGTTTGCCATGACGGCCATTCCGGCAGGAAAATTTGTAACCATTACACTGAATACTACCTGCGGAACGTACACACAAACATTTACGGGGCCATTGCCTGCCACTACGGTCAATTTCTATGCAGCACCATTCAGTTTGCCATCAGCCTGTGTCATCACCAATTTTGCACTGGCTTCCAACTTAAGTATCACAGGCAACGCATCTGTTAATTTCGGACAGTTGGGCTTTACCATACTTGCCAATACATGGAATACCAATGCACCGGTTGCTGCCGGCACTACTGTAACCATGACCGGGGCTGCTTATAACAGTACAAATGGAAGTTTTGGTTGTGCACCGTCGTTTGTTACCAGCGCCAGGATGCCGAAAATTGAAACCATAAAAGATATTTGTCCTCCTCATTACCAATCTTACAATTGCGTCAATCCGAACGATACCATTAATTATTCTATTGCAGTTCAGAATTACGGTAATGCCAACTTTAGCGGTGGCAGCATCCGGGATGTATTGCCCGTTGGTTTGCAATATGTGCCCAACAGCACTACATTCGGTAAGTACAATGCTTATACCAAATGCAATGGTTCAAATCAGCCAGGAACCGGAATGACGGTTGCACACGCGGAATCGTCATCTACCACCAATCTGCAATGGAATTTACCAACACTTACAGCCGATTGTAATAAAGGAAGCGACTGGTATGTAATCAATTTCAAAGCGGTTGTAACTACGGCAGCTCCGGCAGGTATCCTCACCAATCACGAAGATTGTTACGATGGCTCCAATATTCTGGTGAATGAGTATAATCCGTACAATTACAATGCGGCTGCCAACAACAATGCACGTATTTATGTTTGCGAACGGAAAGTGCCGCTTGAAGTAACTAAAGAGGTTAGTAAGGATAACATTACCTGGGATAGCTGTGTAAGTGTTAGTCCGGGTTCGTCGGTGTATTACCGGTTGAAAATTAAGAATTCCGGAAACGTCCCTTTCTCGCAAATCAAGTTGATTGATTTACTGCCTTCCATAGGCGATAAATATGTGGTAAACTGTAACAGCAGGGGAAGTACCATGCCGATTTACCTGACCAGTGCTTTACCGTTGGGAAATGCCAGCACCATTGAGTATTCCACCAATCAAACGCCAACGCGCGGAGCATTGCTCAACTTAATTCCCGACAACACGGTAGGATGTAATTCGCCGGCAGGATGGTTGCCTTATTTATCCATACCGGGAATTCCTTCAGCCATACAAAATCAACGGGCTATAAAAATTGATTTTGGCTCTTATTCACTGGGTGCTGGGCAAACGGAAACTTATTTCTTCTCAGCTCAGGTTCCTCCGGGAGCCACTCCGGGCATGATAGGATGGAATAGTTTTGCTGCAACTGCTTCGCAAAATACAATACAAACCCTGGGTGCAGAGTCCAAAAAAGTATGTGTGACTGTTGCTGATACGGGATGTGGTTGCATTGGTAATTTTGTGTGGATGGATACCAATGCCAACGGATTGCAGGATAGCGGCGAACCGGGTATTAACGGCGTAACCATTACACTTTTCGATGCTGCCAATAATCAGATAGGATTACCGCATATTTCAACATTCAATATGGCCAGTCAGCCGGGTTATTATCAATTCTGCGGTCTGACGGCAGGTTCTTATTACCTGGTGGTTACACCTCCTCCGGGGTTGATGCTAACGGTTCAAAACAACACCAACAATGCGCTGAACAGCGATATTAATCCGGGCACACTGAAAAGTGCTGTATTCCAGTTCAATTGTCAGGATAACAACGATTTGGATATCGGACTGGTAAAAGACGACGGATGCGATTGTGCTCAAAGTCATTGGGGGAATATCTCCATTTCCACCAAACCGATTGTGATTGACAATCCGCACGACTACAGTGGAAATGCCGTAAATAAAATGAATAAAATGGCCGGAGCAGCAGATGTAAGTACCGGGAAATCGGCAAACCTGGGTAATATCGGAATTGGCCAGCCCATTGGCGGCAATACCATCAAACTAACCTGTGGCCAAAAAGAACCCATCACACTCGAATGCAATAAGACGTACAGTTTCACAGCCAACTATATTTGCAGTAAACCACAGTGTGGTTCAACTCAAATAGTAGTGACTACTCCGGCAGGCGTAAGCACCACTTACACCAATACTGCCACATTTACCACCGGTACCAGTGGCATTTACAACGTAACCATAACCGGAATGTGTGGAAATAAAGTGTGCGATACCTGCGAGTTTAAATTCAAAGTTGTTTGTCCTATTTGCCCCTGCGAATACAACCTGGGCGTAAAACCGGGCAAAGGAAAACTGTCGGTTGTAAATACCAATCCCAAATACTCGTTACTCAGTCAAAACTTTAGCATAACAGCACCTGTTGGTTCCCTGTTTACAGAGGTAAGAGCCGAAGTGGTAAGTTTCGGTCTGACAAGTGGTTTTGAAAACGAATGTATCAGCTGTAAGAATTTACCTTACACCTGGGGCAGTATTTTCAATGCTTCGAATATAAATACGAATGCTGCGGTGGCTGATAGTATTACCATGGGACCCAATCCGCCCGTGGTGCAGTTTACGCCAACGCTGACCAATACGCATCAAAATCCGCGCGAAACCATCTGGGGTAATTACAGTGGATTTACATTACCGGCTACCCTGAATATGCAATTCGTTTTGCCACATCCTTCTATTATCGGATGTTGTACCCTGTATGCCCGAATATGCGTTAAGTTTACGTTCAGAGACAGGAATTGCAAAGAGTGCGAAGTGATTACCTGTTTCAACGTGACTATTCCGCCTCAAAAACAGGTTGTTACCGACAATCCGGCTGTCAAAGACCTGGTTGGAACGGCTACTATTAAAACTCAGGAAACGGAAGGCTGTGCAACCTGCGGTGAAAATGAAAAAAACCAAACAGGTGTTGATGGAGGTTCTGTTTCAGGTATTCAAACTACAACTATCGGTAATGATCAGGCAGCTGAAATCCTGACCGATGCTGAAATACTGAAAAACACCGAAGCAAGAATTAACGAACTCAGGGAGTTAAAAGCTGCAGGTGTAAGAAGAGGAGATGTAGAACAATTGCCCGAACTTGAAAAACAAGTAACAAACCTCAGGAAAAAGGCAAATTCAAAAAAGTAGTTTATCTGCTTTAAATATTCAACTATCAGACTTTTCCAAAGTTTATAAAACTTTGGAAAAGTTTAAATCTATAATTATACCTGTTCCAATGATAAAAAAAATTACTATACGGACTTTTGCAATTATTATCCTCATCATGGCAATGTCCTCCTGGCAGCAGGCTTCTGCACAGACCGACAGTTTGAAAGTCAAAATTTCGGGGAAAATAGGCATAAGTTACGAGGGTTACCGACTTTCGACCAATCCTGAAACGCCGACATTTTACGCTGCGCGCCGCCCGAATGATTTGGTTCGGTTTCTGTTCCAGCCCACCATCAGTTACGGGGATTTCAAGCTGCCGTTTAATTTCAGCTTCAGTCCCATGCGCAACAATTACGGTTCACCGCCTTTTGGGTTGGGCAATATGCCGGGATTTCCAAAACAGACATTCATTCAGTGGGTTACCAATCCAGTAAACAACCTGGGACTTAATCCAACATATAAATGGATAGAAATTCCACTTGGCACGCAGTATATGAAGTACAGCGAACTGAGTACCGGCGATGTGGGTGCTTTCGGGTATGGAGTAAATCTCTCGCCGGGTAAGTTCAGGTTCCGGTTTTTCGACGGCATCAATCAGCAAGCCTATCAGCCCTTTGTGGACGTACCTTCCAATACCACATTCGTGGGTGCTTACAAACGTACACTCACCATGGCTCAGATAGGGCTGGAAAGGCAGGGGAAATACTTCACCGGGTTCAATATTGTGCGGGGTGTGGATGACACTACCAGCATTGTAAGCCCCCTGACTGCCATTCCGGCAACTCCCAAGCCGCAGGAAAACTTTGTTGTGAGCTTTGTTACGAACTTCAAAACCACGAAAGGCTGGTATGGGCAAACCGAAATAGGTACCACCATTGCCACCCGCGACATAACCGTAAACGTGGCAAATCCGCTGCTTAAAAACTTCAATCCGTTTATAACTACCAACCTGAGCAGCTTCAGAGATCATGCTATGTCGGCTGCTTTTGGTAAAAAAGGAAAGGATTTTGATATTGGCATAAATGCAAAATGGCTGGGAGCCGGATACTATTCCATGGGTTATCCCTTTGTGCAGAACGACAGGCTGGATTTAAGTGTGAAAACCCGTTTCAATACCTGGAAAGACAAAATCAACGTTGTGGCAAGTATCGGGCATCGAACCGGAAATCTGAGCGATACTGCCAACCGCACGTCACAGCTGATAGCCAATGCCAATATCTTTGCCCAGTTTAATGAACATCTCAGCGTGAATGCCAACTACAACAACTTTGGGTATCAATCAGCCGGATTGCTGGGTGTTCGCAACGTGGGACACGAACTGGGTTTTAACCCCACTTACAGTTGGTACAATTCGAAAATGAGCCATTTGCTGAGCCTGACCTATAACTGGAGCAAATACGACGAGAAAGCATATAACAACTCGTTAATTACCAATAATAATAGTCATTCAGCGCTCCTGATGTATGTTCCCTCTATTTTAAGCAAACCCAACTTCAGTACCGATGCCAGTATCATGTATTATCGGAATACTACTAATCCGGGCGATTTGAAACTCAGCATCTGGACCTATGCTGTGAGTGCCGGACAGAATTTTGTGAAGCAAAAACTGAATGTTAAAACTCAGCTGCAATACAATATCACCACCATCAATGCTTACACACCCGGCAAAAATGTGATGCTGATACTGGGTGCCGACTGGAACCTGGCGAAACGATTATCGTGGAATACAAGTTTATCCATGAACCTGTTCAGATACGGCAACGAATTGACGCCGCCTCCAACATTACTTGGCGCACGATACTTCGAAAACACGCTGAAAACGGCTTTACTATATCGGTTTGGTAACTAAATGACATCATTAAAATTATAGTTTTATGAACAAGATAAGAAAATACACATTGCTGATATTCACACTGATAAGTATATATGCCGGCGCTCAACTCAATCTGAATATCAATATCACTTACCCGGCACCCGGATATTTGAGCGATTGGGTGTATGGGAAGTCGGGTATGGCTACATTGGTACTCAATCAGGAAAATCAGTTGTTGAAAATTAAATTTCAAACCCAACTTCAAACCTTAGACGGCTCAATCATTGCCTCCAGCAATAACGCAGCTGCTGCTACATACAGCATTCGTACGGGAGCAAATGTATTTACCCTCGACAAATTATTGCAACTGGAAAATTTGCAATTTACAGATGCGGGCATCATCAGAAGTATACAGACTTCGGGAAAACTACCCCCCGGAAATTATCAGTTGTGTATTCAGGTGTTGGGCAGCATTCCCGGCACTACCCGTGAGATTGAAATGCTCAAAGTACCTGTTTGCCGGCCATTTACACAAGCCAGCTATCAGTTGCCGAATTTATTGACACCAGTGGATAAAACCTGGCTGGATGCAGCTACGGCTAAATCGGTCATCACTTTCCGTTGGAGTTCACTTGTGCCACGCATGCAGGATCATGTTACCTATCGCTTACAGGTTTACGAAGTGAAAGACAATCAACTGCCGATGCAGGCATTGCGAAGTAATATGCCTGTTCTGAGCGTAGATGTGGTAAATACACAATACATCTGGCGACCGCAACTTGATTTTAGCGGATTGGAAGGCTACGTATTTATCTGGACTATTCAAACCCTTGACGGTAAAGGAAATCCGGTAAGTACAAGCGATGCGCTTAATCTGGGCTGGAGCGAACCACAGGTGTTTGGAGTGTGCAATAAAGCAAAGGGTGTAAATCCGGAAGAAGATTGCGGAACAGGAAGAAAGCTAGAATGAGTATTGTGAAAAAACGCGATTGTCTGATGAAATTTAAAATTTGATTTCTCACTGCGTTCGAAATGACAATCAATACCACCCCAAATCACAAAAAAATCTCTGTCATCCAGAGCGCAGCGAAGGAACTAATTATTTTTTCTGACTACATTATAAAAAAAAAGA
>CAZIRA010000052.1:0-8038 GCA_964541615.1 uncultured Paludibacter sp. | reverse complement strand
ATCGATTTGATTGGTACTTTCAATGGTAGTTGGGCGGACTATCTGCAACCTTCGGGTACATATTACGGCAGCAGCCACTTTCTGCTGGATGTAAGTGCCGGTGCGCATCTAAAATTACTGACGGACAAATCCCCTGTTTCCCCTTTCCTGTTGTTAAAAGCCAATTTTCAAAAATACAAGGAATTGAACGGGTTTGGTGTAGCACCGGGAGCCGGACTGCAATTTTCGTTGTGGAATGAAACCTTTGTGCTTGCTACGGTAGAGTACCGAAAATCATTTAGCAGTTCGATAAGCAATCAGTTGTATTACAGTGTAGGCTTTGCTACCAATATCGCGAAACCAAAGCCAAAACCGGCACCCGTAGTTGTTCCGCCTCCACCTCCGGTTGTGGAAATTCCCAAACGGCTAAGCGATATCAAAATATCGGTAACTGATGAAGCTACCGGACAACCGTTACCGTATGTAGAAGTGACTGTAAGCGGTCCCGAAGGTAAAAAACTGAACGGCACAACCGATGCTAACGGTCAGGTTACCTTCAATCAGCTGACTGAAGCCGATTACAGTGTTCAGGGTATTCTAAACAATATCAACACCACGAGCCTTAATATCGGGAAAGCCGATTTTGAAACAAAGACAATCAATGTAAATCTTTCGCACAACGACCCACGGTTTACACTCTCGGGAGTGGTGATAAACAAGACCAGGAATATGCCCGAAGCCGGAGCAGAGATTACTGTATCGAACCTGACTAAAAAAAGTCTGACCACTAAACAAAGCAAAGCGGGCGATGGAACTTTCCTGGCTCAACTGGAAGCCGGAAGTGATTTTACCGTTGTGGGTAAGAAAGCCGATTATATTTCTAACATTGAGAAGGTTAGCACCAAAGGACTGAACCGCAGCGCGACTTTGTATGTAAAACTGGAACTGGGAATAGAAGAAGCCAAAGTGGGACAAAGCATCGTGCTGAACAATATCTATTTTGAAACCGGTAAATCGCTCATTAAAGCCGATTACTCCACCGATCTGGAGAAACTTATACAATTCCTGACCGACAATCCGGCAACCCGGCTCGAAATACAGGGACACACCGACAATACCGGCAGTGTAACGTTAAACAACAAACTCAGTCAGGCACGTGCCGAAAGTGTGGTGAAATACCTCAACCTGAAAGGCATCACACTTGACCGGTTAACAGCTAAAGGTTACGGGCAATCCATGCCAATTACAAGCAACTTAACCGAAGAAGGACGGCAGAAAAACCGTCGGGTGGAAATGAAAGTGATACAATAGAGGCAGGATTTTTTGAAAAAACTTCTTTATCCTGCTCTCATTACGAATCCGGAATCTGATTTCTTTCATCAGATCTCCGGATTCGTTGTATGCAGACAGACGTAATTTTTACTTTCAAACGCTTCAATTCCTAAAAAATAGCTATCTACTTTTGGCTTGAACGGTAAAGAGTATTCCATTCTTTTTATTCAGATTAACAAACATCTATGCTTAAAAAAACTCCCCACAAATTTTTGGCTTGAACCATAAAATGCCGTTTTGCTTAATTGTAGAACGGTTTTTTTTATGCTCAATAATGGACTTTTGAAAAAGAAGTTTTCAATTTTTGTGCAAGTGAAAAAAAAAGCTATAATTCAGATATGCAGACTTGTAGCTTTGTTTGATGTTGTCCCATCAGAACATAAATATATTTGATCTACAACATATTTTTCTAATCAAAATAATTGAATAAACACTTAATAAAAACCATATAATAACGATTGAAAGATTTTTATTAATTATAGACATTCAAACAAATTCAATTTTATTATAAATATACGTCCCGCAATTCATCCCGCATGAAAATGTTAATTATATCTGCAAAGTGTTTAACTAATTAAAGTTTTCCACTATGGCAACAACGAAATTTTATCTTACCCGCCCTTATGAATCTAAATCAGGTATCTACGCCGGAATTCCTCGGAAAGAAAAAAATAGAGATGGTAAAATACGATATTATAAATTGAAATACTACATTCCATTGTCAATTGAAACAAAATATTGGAACACCAAAACTCATCAAGCGAGAGATAACGCAAGATTCCAAAACAGCACATCATTCAATGAAAATCTCAAAAACTATGGAGATACCATTCAGGGATTATTGTTGAAACTCAAAAAAGATAGAATAATCCTTTCAGATGCTGAATTAAAAAAAAGAGTTGGATAAATTATTAAACCCGGATTTCGAAAATCAGCCAAATGAAAGTTCGGGATTAAAAACTCTAAATTTAGTACAGTTTACACAACATTTAATTGATACGCTTGCACTCAAAAAAACGACATTAGTTAGCTATGAAGTTGTTTTGCGAAACTTAAAAGGATTTGAAAAGAAACATAAAGCCGTTCTAACTTTCAAAAATGCAGATATAGATTTTTATAATTCTTTTGTCAAATATCTTTCCGGGTTAGGTTTGGCACAAAACACAATCGGAACTCGCATTAAAATTGTAAAAACAATCCTAAATAACGCCAATGAAAGGGGATTGGCCGTTTCAATGGATTACAAAAAGAAATCATTTTCAAAACCAAAAGAGGAAACAGAAAACATTTATCTAAATGAATCAGAATTAACTGCAATTTACAATTTGGATAAACTTTCGAAGCAACTAGAAAAAGTCCGTGATATGTTTTTGATTGTTTGTTACACTGGCTTGAGATATTCTGATCTTATTCGATTGACAAAAGACAATATCACTTCAGACAATACCATCAAAATTAAAACTCAAAAAACTGAAAAAATTATTGATGTGCCGATTCATTCTCACGTTCAACAAATTTTTGAAAAATACGATTACCAACTTCCGAAACCAATCAGCAATCAAAAATATAATGAGTACATCAAAGATGTTATGAAAATTGCTGAAATAAATGAACCAATTACAAAACAATATCGTAAAAATGGAATGTTGGCAAACTTGACAGAATCTAAATTCAAATTTGTAACAAGCCATACAGCCCGGAGATCATTTGCAACAAACGCATTTTTAGCAGATGTTTCAGTCCTTTCAATAATGCAAATTACCGGGCATAGAACAGAAAGTGCGTTTATGAAATATATTAAGATGAGCGCCAAAGACAATGCAATGAAACTAAAAACACATAAATTTTTCAACCCTATGATTAAGTTAGGGTAACCCCATTTTTGGAATCAGCAAATAAAAAGCCGGACCTTGTGAGGGGCCGGCTTTTTTTGTTGAAGTGATATAGGACTCTAACCATTTACTTCGGTTATGTAAAGAAAAAGAAATTTATTGATATTTTGAAAATTATTTGAACATTTGCTGTATATAAGATGATGTTAAGAAGAGCCAGGATGTTTGGAACAGGGACATGGCTTAAAAGCTATGAGGAACGGTTCGAATCCTGTCGATTAACTATCATCTTAATAAATTATAAAAGCTTTTTTTTATTGAATTTCAAAAAGAGCTTCGTCCTGCATTACCGATGTGCCCGGAGCTACGCACACGCGTACGATCGTGCCGGATTTTTCAGCCAAAATATTGTTCTCCATTTTCATTGATTCCATTACCATAAGCACGTCTCCTTCGGAGAAAGTGTCGCCGGCATTGTAATTGATTTTCAATACGCTGCCAGGAAGCGGTGCGTTGATGGTTTTTGAGCTTGGCTTAGCCGTTATCGGCATTGGAGCTAATTTCTCAGCCACTTTGTTTTCTCCCGGTTTGTTCTGAACTTCTTTGCGAACAAGGATTGGAGTTTTAGATGCTTTTTGCTGGTGAAGCTGGATGGAGTAGGGCGTACCGTTCACTTCCAATTCCGCTACATCATCGTCCACATCTTTGATTACAACGTTGTAATCTTTTTCGTTGATTGTGAATTTATATTTTTTCATTTGTCAAAATTTTAATGTATAAATGATTTCCTCTTCTGACGAGGTTTCGCCGTTATTTGATTTTCAATGATTATTTCAAGATATTATTCATGCTGTAAATCTTTGAACTCCAGGGCGAATAGCGTCTTTGGATGCGCTCGATGGTAAGCACGTTGCTTTCGCGGTCGTGTCTTCCCTGAGACATGTACAGGTGAAGTGCCATGAATGCAGCAACTTCTTCCTCAGAATTTGGTTCTGATACGATCTTTGCTTCGCCGGCTTTTGCCTGTACAGCTTCTGCTTTATTGCCTTTTAATTCAGTAATGGCAAGTTTGTTGGCTTTTACATTTCTGGAAACAACATAAACTGCTATTACTAAACCTAATAACACTAAAACCGCCAGCATTAATGGACCTCCGCTTAACATAATATTCTATTTTTAATGGTTTATAAATGTTAGATTAAAGAGGAATATTTGCATGCTTGCGAGGCGGATTCACTACTTTTTTAGTTTGCAGTGCTTCGAATGCACGGATCACGCGGAAACGCGTATTGCGTGGTTCGATCACATCGTCGATGTATCCGAAAGATGCCGCTTGGTACGGATTTGCAAATTTCTCTTTGTATTCTGCTTCTTTTTCAGCAATGTATGCTTTTCTTTCTTCTTCGTTGGTCATTGCGGCTATTGTTTTGCCTTCCAATACTTCGATTGCGCCTGCAGCACCCATTACAGCAATTTCAGCAGTCGGCCATGCGTAGTTGAAATCACCACGAAGCTGTTTGCTGCTCATCACGTCGTGAGCTCCACCGTAAGATTTGCGGATGGTTACTGTCACTTTTGGAATAGTGGCTTCACCGTAGGCAAACATCAGTTTGGCGCCGTGGATGATGATACCTGCATATTCCTGACCAGAACCTGGCAAGAATCCGGGAACGTCAACCAATGTCAATACCGGAATGTTGAAAGCGTCGCAAAAACGAACGAAACGAGCGGCTTTGCGTGATGCATCGCAGTCGAGAACGCCGGCGAGGAAGTTTGGCTGATTAGCTACGATTCCTGTTGATGCGCCGTTGAAGCGTGCAAAACCTACGATGATATTACGAGCGTAATGGCGGTGAACTTCCAGGAATTCGCCGTTGTCCACGATGCCGTGGATTACGTCTTTCATATCATATGGCTGGTTTGGATTATCTGGGATAATGGCATTGAGAGAATCTTCCAATCGGTCGATTGGGTCGTTGCATTTCAAAAGCGGTGCCTCTTCCAGGTTGTTTTGAGGCATGTAAGAAATCAGCTTGCGGATAAGCATGGTGCCTTCCTCTTCTGATTCGGCTTTGAAGTGCGTAACACCCGATTTGCGTGCGTGCACATCGGCTCCACCCAAGTCCTCGGTTGTGATATCTTCACCGGTAACCGATTTTACTACTTTTGGTCCTGTAACGAACATGTAGCTGTTGTCTTCGGTCATCAGGATAAAGTCTGTCAATGCAGGTGAATAAACTGCACCGCCGGCACATGGGCCGAAAATGGCTGAAATCTGCGGAACAACGCCCGATGCCATGATGTTTCGTTGGAAAATTTCGGCATATCCGGCCAGCGAAGTTACACCTTCCTGAATACGTGCGCCACCCGAGTCATTGATTCCAATGATTGGAGCACCCATTTTCATGGCCATATCCATCACTTTGCAGATTTTCTGCGCCATGGTTTCGGATAGCGAGCCACCGAAAACGGTGAAATCCTGTGCATAAACAAACACGATGCGTCCGTCGATGGTTCCATGTCCTGTTACTACGCCGTCGCCCATGTATTTTTCTTTTTCTAGCCCGAAATTTGTGCAACGGTGTGTCACAAACATGTCAAGCTCTTCGAAACTTCCTTCGTCAAGGAGCAGGTCAATGCGCTCGCGAGCAGTAAGTTTCCCTTTTTTGTGTTGAGATGCAATGCGTTTTTCTCCGCCACCTAATTTGGCCTGCACCCTTCTGTCAATCAGATCTTCAACTTTTTGTTGGTTCTTCATATATTTATTTTGTTAATTTGTTGTTTAGTTAAATTGTCGAATAGTTAAGTGGTTAATTAGTTGAATAGTTAAGTAGTTTAATAGTTAATTATTGAGTAGTTAAATAGAAGTTGTTAGAAAATTTTTGTATTACAAGTTATTAAAAAAACTTTTTTACTAATTTACAAATTAACCATTTAACCATTTAACCGTTTTACTAATCCACCTATCCCCCAACTACGGATGTTCGCAAAGTTCGGTCAAAACGCCGATTGTGGATTTTGGATGCAGGAATGCAATGCTCAATCCTTCAGCACCTTTACGAGGCGTTTTGTCGATAAGCTGAATGCCTTTTTCGTCTGCTTCTTTCAATGCTTCTGCCACGCCGTCTGCCACTGCAAATGCGATGTGGTGGATGCCTTCGCCTTTTTTCTCGATGAATTTTCCAACCGGTCCTTCCGGGTCGGTAGATTCCAGCAGTTCGATTTTGGTGTCGCCCACTTTCAAAAATGCAGTTTTTACACGCTGGTCAGCTACTTCTTCGATTGCGTAGCATTTCAGACCTAACACATTTTCATAATAAGGAAGCGCATCTTCAATGCTTTTTACTGCAATCCCCAGATGCTCGATATGCGTAATTTTCATATTAAATGATTTTAAAAAATTAGTTCTACACGGCTAAAATAAAGAAATATTTCTTTATTAAAATTTCCTACAAAAGTAGTCATTTTATATGGTTCTACCAATGAAAGGTTGCCCTTTTTTTATCCAAAAAAAGGTTAAACACAGGCATTCTACGGCAAATTGTTATTATACGGGAAGTAATTTAGAATGGAAATAAAAAAGGTTGTAACATTTTGATTACAACCTTTAGATCTTTGTTTGTCGCTGTCAGATACTTGATTCCTGCGATGCCTCGATATTTCTTCTGAAATTTCGAGCAATATTGGAGGCGCGCGCTTTGGCTTCGTCGGCTTTTCTGCCAATGAAATGTTCATCTACGGTTTGATAGAAAAGCGTGAGCCATTCGTTAAACTGCACTTCGGTCATCGGCGTGATTTTACTCAATGCAATGTGCTTCCGCATTGGATTTCCATTGAAACTCTGCTCGTTAAAGAGCGCACTTGCCCAGAACGAATGCATCCTCGGAAGGTGTTCGTCCCAGTTGAGCTTGGCAATGTCATTGAAAATAAATCCTAAAATCGGACTTTCCTGCACTTTGTAATAGAAAGAATTCACCAGCAAAACCACGTCTTCCCGGTCGATAATATCGTGTTTCATCAATCGCAATTTTCCATTTCAACAATAAAATATCCTTTCTCCCGAATGTCGTCTTCCCAATGTGGTTTTATCATTTCCGTGTGGCAATAGGTGCATTCTTTGGAAGTGAGAGGCTGATTTTCTTGTCCTTTTGTTTTCAAATATTCTTTTCCGTAGTCGAAAATGACTTGTTCGTCGCGTATTTCGTCGGGTGCCATGATGTCAAAATGCATGATGGTTCCGTCTTTTTTTGTTACATAGGTGTCCCAAACTGCTATTTTCATTGTTGTTATTATTATGTCAAACTTTGTTATATTTCACATTATGAACAGAATGCAGTCGGTTTTGTTCGTGCTTTAACATAATTATGGTTAAATGGTTTATTTGTTAAATATTAAAATAGTTGACTGGATTTGCCAATCAACTATTTTACCTCATAACTGATAAATAATATTTTAATCCCTAAGCATTTTATATTTATTCCATTTAGGGAACTCGGGCAGTCTCATCTTTCTTCTGCCATTTCTTTGATTTTTTCTAACCCACCGGGGAATATTTCGTCATAACGAACTTTATCGTTTGGTGTTAAGTCCACTTCGGCAATCAGAAGGATTTTACCGTCTTTTTCCTTTAAGGTATAGCCTTCAAATGCACCCGTCCATTTTTCAGAATCTTCGTTCAGCGGTTGTTCTTCAAAATTCACCACATCACCTATGTGCATGAAAAGGACATTCTTATTGGGTGTATAGAAAACCACATCGCTATACATCCCGTTGCCGTCCGGAGTGAGGAAATGTACTCTGCCACCGGATTTCAGTTCGCCCGTGAAGTAGGAGTCAGCACAAAAAACAGCTGTCCATTTTTTGTAATTTTCCGGTTCAAGAAGTGTGTTCCAAAC
>CAZIRA010000051.1:0-18055 GCA_964541615.1 uncultured Paludibacter sp. | reverse complement strand
ATGGCAATCTCCTGCCCGGTCAGCAGGTTAATAAGCGAGCTTTTTCCGGTATTTCGCCGACCGAAAATGCCGAGAAAGAATACCCCCACGCCCCATGAAGGGGGAGTTTGGTGAGTGTGATTAACTGATATTGTGTTCATACGAACTTGATTATTTTGAAATTGCAGAAAACAAATTTTTAAATAGTTCGGTGCTAAGCGCCTCTAGCACGCTTAAAATTTCCTTTTAGGGGGTAGGGGGCTAATAATACAAATCC
Organism: uncultured Paludibacter sp.; assembly: GCA_964541615.1. GTDB lineage: Bacteria > Bacteroidota > Bacteroidia > Bacteroidales > Paludibacteraceae > UPXZ01. The sequence goes on along the minus strand of CAZIRA010000051.1, from coordinate 17,799 downwards.
CTCTCACCTTGTTTCACTTTTTCAATCCGCTCACGCAATGATTTCTGCATTTTTTCATTCAGCTTTTCTACGTTTTTCTTTATAACCTCCCAACCTCTTTGAGCGGTTTCGGCGGGTGCATAGTCTTCTAAATATTCCGCCAGTGTCAGAATGGCATTCGGGGTGCAAAAACGCTTGATAAAACCGGGAACAGAAAATTCCATAAAATGCTCACCGGTGCGTCCGGCACGGTAGCAGGAGGTGCAAAACGAAGGTAACATCTCCTGTTCGAGCAGGTCGTCGATGATTTCATTGAGCGAACGGTCGTCGTTGATGCGGAACTGTCCTTTGTTCAGGTCGTGGTCTGCGTCATTCTCATGGTAGCTTCCCAGTTCGATTTTCGTTCCGCCGTCAATCTGCGAAACGCCGTACTGTATCAGTTCTGTACGAAGTTCAGCCGGTTCACGGGCAGTTAAAATCATGCCGGTATACGGCACAGCTAATCGTAATATCGCCACCAAACGGGAAAAATCTTCATCGGATACAAAATATTTATCGCCCAGATCAAGCATCGAAGCATCTTTTATCCGCGGAAAAGAAATGGTGTGCGGACCCACGTTGTAGCAGGCTTCTAAGTGGTTGGTGTGGCGTACTAATCCCAGCACTTCAAAACGCCAATCATACAAACCAAATAAAGCTCCAATCCCCACATCGTCCAATCCGGCTTCCTGAGCCCGGTCTAACGAAGTAAGCCGGTAATCGAAATCGGCTTTTTTGCCCCGCAGGTGGTAGGTTTTGTAAGCTTCTTTATTATAGGTCTCCTGAAAAACCTGAAATGTGCCGATTCCAGCTTCTTTTACCGTGCGGAAACCTTCAATATCTAATGGTGCCGCGTTGATGTTCACTCGGCGGATTTCTCCGTTTCCTTTTTTCACGGAATAAGCCGTGCGAACCGTTTCAGCGATGTATTCAGGGCTGTATTGTGCATGTTCGCCATAGACTAAAATCAAGCGTTTCTGTCCGTTTTCTTCCAATGCTTCCACTTCGGCAATCAGCTCGTCGTGGTCAAGCGTTTTGCGAACCTGCTCTTTATTTGACGCCCGGAAACCGCAGTAAGTACAATTGTTGGAGCATTTATTTCCCACATAAAGCGGAGCAAAAAGCACAATCCGGTTTCCATAAATGGTCTGTTTCAGTATTTTGGCGCCTTCTTTAATCTCTTGAATTAATAAAGGATCATCCGCATTGATAAGTACAGCAGTTTCTTCCAGCGAAAGCCGGTTTTTAGCAAGTGATTTGGCTATCACTTCCCGCACTCGCTCAGGAGTGGAGACGGTGTTATTAATATAGTCCCAAATTTCGTCGCTGTCGATAAACGGTGTCATCGGCATATCGGGAATTCTGTAAATTTCCGGTGTGAATTTCATTAATAAATTTTTTTTAATCAATTCTTAATACTTTTCATTTCAAAAATTCAACGTTTTGAAAATTTAAACATTAAAATTAAGCCTTATAATGCCTTATTTATTACACCGCTAAATTAAGGAAAAAATTCCGTATTCGTTTGCCTTTTCGAATGAAAAGCTCTACCTTTGTACTTTCAAAATATATCCGTATTTTTACGGATAATTTTATTTTTTACAAACAGTATCATACTTCAAAATTATTAAATACTAACTATATTTCAAACTAAAAACAGAAAATTTATGTGGTTAATTCAATCCTCTATCGGGAGAAAGGTTATCATGAGCGTAACCGGAATTTTTCTCATTCTGTTCCTAACATTCCACAGCGTAATGAACGTGATTGTGCTTTTCAGCGCAGAAGCGTACAATGCGGTGGCTAGTGCATTAGGAGCAAATTGGTATGCCGTAATCGGCACAGGAGTACTTGCAGTTGGATTTGTAGTCCATATCTTGTACGCACTGTACCTGACCTGGCTTAACCTTAAAGCACGCGGAAGTGACCGCTATGCAGTAACTCAACGCCAGGCAGGTGTGAGCTGGGCTTCCAAAAATATGTTCGTCCTCGGACTGATTGTTTTTGGATTTTTAGCATTGCACTTGTTCCATTTCTGGGCCAAAATGCAGTTGGTAGAATTGCAGTACGGTCACGATTGGGCAGCAGCCGGAGCACACAATCCGCAAGATGGAGCATACTTCATCAATGCATCTTTCAGCAATCCAATTTTCAGTATCATTTACATCGTTTGGTTGGTAGCACTTTGGTTCCACCTTACTCACGGTGTTTGGAGCTCATTGCATTCAATTGGTCTGAACAATAAAACATGGTTGCCGCGCGTGAAAAAAATCTCTAACGTGTATTCTACCATCATTATTCTGCTGTTTATAGCTATTCCTGTTTACTTTTTATTAGGTTTTCGGGTATTATAATGCCGGTGTTTAACTTTAATATTTAAGAATTATGGCAAAGAAAGAAAATATATTCGACAAGGCGAAAGACGCTGTTAGCAAAGCAGCTGATGTGATTAAAGATAAAGCCGAGGACTTGGTAGAAGAGGTTCAGGAGCTGGTGGAAGATGTAAAAGAAGAGGTGAAAGAATTCATCGAAGATGAGGATACGCAGAAAGTGGTCAGCTCTGTGAAAAATGCAGGCGATAAAATTGCCGCAAGCGTAAAAGAGAGCGTGGCTGATGTTTCTGAAACTGTAAAAGCATCTGCACAGCATGTTGTGGCTGATGTGAAAGAAACAAAAACCATTACTCCGAAAGATGCTAAAATTCCTGCCGGACCTTTAGCTGAAAAATGGAGCAACTATAAAGCTAACCAAAAACTGGTTAACCCTGCTAACAAACGCCGTTTGGACGTAATCGTGGTGGGAACCGGATTGGCTGGAGCTTCTGCTGCCGCTTCGATGGCAGAGTTGGGCTTCAACGTGTTGAATTTCACTATCCAGGATAGCCCGCGCCGCGCTCACTCCATTGCAGCACAGGGCGGTATCAACGCAGCCAAAAACTATCCAAACGATGGTGACAGCGTGTATCGTTTATTTTATGACACAATTAAAGGCGGCGACTACCGTGCTCGTGAAGCTAACGTGTATCGTCTTGCCGAAGTTTCAAATAGTATTATTGACCAATGCGTGGCGCAAGGTGTACCTTTCGCTCGTGAATACGGAGGCTTGCTTGACAACCGTTCGTTCGGTGGAGCACAAGTTTCCCGTACATTCTATGCACGCGGTCAAACCGGTCAGCAGCTTCTGCTTGGTGCTTATTCTGCATTGAGCCGTCAGGTTGGAAAAGGCAGCGTAAAACTTTACGTTCGCTATGAAATGCTTGATGTAGTGATAGTTGACGGACGTGCCCGCGGAATTATTGCCCGCAACCTTGTAACCGGAAAAGTGGAGCGTTTCTTTGCTCACGCGGTGGTTGTAGGTACAGGTGGTTACGGAAATGCATTTTTCCTTTCTACCAATGCGATGGCTTCCAATGGTTCAGCTGCATTGCAGATGTATAAAAAAGGAGCTTACTTCGCAAATCCTGCTTACGCACAAATTCACCCAACTTGTATTCCTGTTCACGGAGATTTCCAATCAAAACTGACTTTGATGTCAGAAAGTTTGCGTAACGACGGACGTATCTGGGTGCCAAAGAAAAAAGAAGATGCCGAAGCTATTCGTGCAAGAAAACTGAAACCAACAGAAATTAAAGAAGAAGATCGCGACTACTACTTGGAGCGTCGTTATCCTGCTTTCGGTAACTTGGTGCCTCGTGATGTGGCTTCTCGTGCAGCGAAAGAACGTTGCGATGCCGGATACGGTGTAGGAAATACCGGACTGGCAGTTTACCTTGACTTTGCTGACGCAATTAACCGCCTTGGCAAAAACGTGGTAGAAGCCCGCTACGGAAACTTATTCCAAATGTATGAAAAAATCGTTGACGATAATCCATACGAAACTCCGATGATGATTTATCCTGCTATCCACTACACCATGGGTGGAATCTGGGTGGATTACGAGCTACAATCTACTGTTCCGGGATTATTCTGTATCGGTGAAGCCAACTTCTCGGACCACGGTGCTAACCGCCTGGGTGCATCTGCACTGATGCAGGGATTGGCCGACGGATATTTTGTTCTTCCTTATACTATTCAAAATTACCTGGCTGACCAAATTCAGGTTCCTCGTATGAGTACTGATCGTGAAGAATTTGCGCAAGCAGAAAAAGATGTAAGCAACCGCATTCAGAAAATTATGAGCATTCAGGGAAAACGCTCGGTGGACAGCATTCACCGTGAGTTGGGAATTGTGATGTGGGATTTCGTGGGAATGGGACGTACGGCAGAAGGATTGAAAACGGCTTTGGAAAAAATCAAAGAAATCCGCAAAGAATTCTGGAGCAATGTGTACGTACCGGGTAAAGCAGACGGCTTGAATGTTGAGCTTGAAAAAGCACTTCGTCTGGCAGATTTTATCGATATTGGCGAACTGATGGCACGTGACGGACTGCTCCGCGAAGAGAGCTGCGGCGGACACTTCCGCGAAGAGTTCCAAACACCGGAAGGAGAAGCTCTGCGTAACGATGATAAGTTTGCGTACGTATCTTGCTGGAAATATACCGGAGAAGGTAACGAACCGGAACTGATTAAGGAACCGCTTGATTACGAGTTTATTGTAAGGCAACAACGGAATTACAAAGCATAAAAAAGGCTGCCCCCCAACCCCCTAAAGGGGGGTGAGTATGGGAGTGTGCAACCTATTGAAAAATAATTAAATTTTATTATCCACTAATTTCCCCTTCAGGGGATTAAGGGGCATACATATGGAAAAAGTATTAAATCTCACGCTGAAAGTTTGGCGTCAAGAAGGTCCGAAAGTAAAAGGTGCTTTCGAAACCTATAAATTAGACGGGATATCACCCGATTGTTCATTCCTCGAAATGATGGATATTCTGAACGAAAAACTGATAAATGAACACAAAGAGCCTGTGGCATTTGACCACGACTGCCGTGAAGGTATCTGCGGCATGTGCAGCTTGTATATAAACGGACATCCGCACGGAATGGACGGTGAAATTACCACCTGCCAGTTGCACATGCGCAATTTCAAAGACGGTGAAACTATTACCATCGAGCCCTGGCGTTCGGCTGCATTCCCTATCATCAAAGACTTGATGGTGGATCGTGGTGCATTCGATAAAATCATCCAGGCTGGCGGTTTCGTTTCGGTAAATACTGGCGGTGTTCCTGACGGGAATGCCATTCCAATCCCCAAACCTGCTGCAGATGAAGCTATGGATGCTGCGTCTTGTATCGGTTGTGGTGCTTGTGTGGCTGCATGTAAAAATGGTTCTGCCATGCTTTTCGTTTCTGCCAAAGTAAGCCAGCTGGCTCTGCTTCCGCAGGGTCGCGTAGAAGCTGCTCACCGAGCAAAAGTAATGCTTTCAAAAATGGACGAACTTGGTTTTGGAAACTGTACCAATACAGGTGCTTGCGAAGCTGAATGTCCTAAAAACGTGTCAATTACACACATTGCTCGTTTGAACAGAGAGTTTATCAGCGCAAAGTTTAAAGATTAGGAGAAAAAAGGTTCCAAAGGAACTTTATATAACCATAAAAAAGTCCGATACACAGCTGTGTTTCGGACTTTTTTATGGTTATATCTTTACATTTATCTCTTCTTCAATTTTTTCCTGACTGTTTTGTTAATCACAGGCACAATCATTTTTTCCATCACATCGTAACCTGCAGAAGTACAATGCACCCCGTCGTTTGTGAATTCCGTGATCATAGCGTTTTTGTCGTCTGACATGGCGCTGAAATAATCTACATAAACATACCCTTTGCTTTTTGCGTATGCTTTTATCATTTGGTTCAGTTGCGGTATTTTTATGTTAGGCTCTTTTCCTTTTCTCCAGGGATAATCGTAAGCAGGAAGTACAGAACATAAAACAGGATGGATGCCATTCATTGCAGCCAATTCAGCCATCGAAGCGATATTATCCAGAATCATCTCTAAAGTCGAAGGGCCTGTATTACCGGCAATATCATTAGTGCCCGCTAAAATCACAACTGCCTTTGGATTCAGCGCAATCACATCCTGACGGAAGCGTACCAGCATCTGTGGAGTGGTTTGTCCGCCTATTCCTCTACACAGGTAAGGATTAGACTGGAAGAACTCAGGATGGGCAGATAGCCAACCTTGTGTGATGGAGTTGCCCATGAATACAACCCGGCCCTTTGGAACGGGAAGTTGTGATAGAGAATCGTTTTCTGCTTTGTAGTGCTTTAGATTTGGCCAGTCAGGATTTTGATTTTGGGCTTGAAACGAAAAAGTAACGAACAGAAAAATAAATAAAATGCCGATCTTTTGATTTTTTTTGTCATGGTAATTGGTTTTTTATGATTTGCAAATATACTGAATATCTATTAGTTTGGTTTTATTGGACAATTAAATTTTTTGTTTACGAACAAACATTGTATTCGAAATTAAATTTATATATATTTGTATAAAAGAATTTTTTTTATGGGAAGATTAACAAAAAGTTTTGGATATGCCTGGAAGGGGATCCGATCGGTTTTTTCTACGGAGCAGAATATGAAAATTCATGTTGGAGTTGCTGTTTTGGCAGTTGGATTTGGTTTTGTCCTACAGATTTCGTCGGTCGAGTGGATAGCAGTTATTCTCTGTATAGGGCTGGTTTTCAGTGCAGAAATGATAAATACGGCTCTCGAGATTTTGGTGGATAAAGTTTCACCACAAAAAGATCCGGTTGCCGGAAAAATAAAAGATATTTCAGCAGGTGCTGTTTTGATTGCAGCGATAATTTCTGTACTAGTTGGTGTACTCATTTTTCTTCCAAAACTGATGAATATCGTTTCCTGAAAAAAATTTTAGCTTGCAATGGCGGGATTTCTGAATCATATAATAGACTTATTTTTCCCAAATCTTTGTTTAGTTTGTGACGAAGGATTGGTCTCCGGAGAGGAGCAGCTCTGCCTGAGTTGTTTCAACAAAATTCATAAGACCAATTACCACCTTGCGAAAGACAATCCTGTTGAAAAACGATTTTGGGGCAAAGTGCAGCTGGAACGAGCCAGTTCTTACTTTTTCTTTCAGAAAGGATCTGATTTTCAGAAGTTGATTCATGAATTGAAATACCGTGGAAATAAGGAAATAGGAATTGTCTTGGGAAAATACGCAGCTTTAGATTTGCTGCAATCTGAAGATTTTAATTCAATAGATGTAATCATACCCGTTCCGCTTCATAGAAAGAAACTGGCAAAACGGGGCTACAACCAAAGCGATCAAATCGGGATTGGAATTTCTAAAATCATGGAAAAACCCCTGACGACTCACAATCTCGTACGAAAACTTGAAAGTACAACTCAAACCAAAAAATCTGTTTTCGAAAGATTTGAGAATACGCAAGGGATATTTGAATTAAAGAATCCGGACGAACTGGCAGGAAAACACATTCTGCTTGTGGATGATGTACTTACGACCGGCTCTACGCTCGAAGCTTGTGTTCACGCATTAAAAGAGGCTGAAGACGTGAAAGTCAGTGTGTTTACCCTCGCTGTGGCAACGTAAAACAAAAAAAAGACGTGTCAAACACGTTTTTTTTTTGTTTATTCATTATCTCCCCTTAATTTCTTACTAATCTTTCAATAGCTTCCTGTACTTTTCCAAACTTAAATTCATTTTCAACGCCTTCTTTGTAGCATCGAATTTCATCGTTGCAAAGATTCCCAATACTGCCATCGTGAGTGTGATCAATGGTTTTTTCAGGTAGAAATGTTCCCGCCTCAATAGCCAGTCCGACCTTTTTGTATGCATCTCTGAAAGGCATTCCTTCAAGCACCAGGCGGTTTACCTCTTCGACACTGAACAGATAATCATATTTAGGATCATTCAGAATTTCATTGTTTACTTCAATTCTGTCCATCATCATAGCAGTCATTTCCAGGCAGTCCTGAAGATCCGCAAATGCAGGTACAAACACCTCTTTTATAATTTGTAAATCCCTGAAATATCCTGAAGGCAGATTGTTTGTAATCATTGTAATCTGTTGTGGAATAGCCTGGATTTTGTTGCATTTAGCGCGTGTAAGTTCAAAAACATCCGGATTTTTCTTATGTGGCATGATGCTCGAGCCAGTTGTGAATTCGTCGGGCAACTTTATAAAGTTGAAATTCTGAGATGTGAACAAACAAGCATCGAATGCCAGTTTTGCAACTGTAGCAGCAACGCTTGCCAGGGCTGTAGAAACTATCCGTTCCATTTTTCCACGTCCCATTTGAGCGTATACCACGTTGTAATTCATGGTGTCAAAACCCAGCAGTTCGGTTGTCATCCGGCGGTTCAAAGGAAATGACGAACCATATCCGGCGGCAGAGCCAAGCGGATTCCGATTGGTGATCTTCCAGGCAGATAGTAAGAGTTGCAAGTCGTCGGCAAGGCTCTCGGCGTAAGCGCCAAACCATAGTCCAAACGAGGATGGCATAGCTATCTGAAGATGAGTATAGCCTGGCATAAACACATTTTTGTAACGATTGCTTTGCCCGATCAGAACATCAAACAGAGAGGAAACAGCTTTTACAGTTTTTTCAATTTCTGAACGGGTGAAAAGCTTCAGATCGACTAAAACCTGGTCGTTTCGGGAGCGACCGCTGTGAATTTTTTTTCCGATATCACCGAGTTTGCGTGTGAGCATCAGCTCTACCTGCGAATGGACATCTTCCACGCCATCTTCAATCACAAATTCATTCGCTTTTGCAAGTTGATAAATTACTTTCAGCTCAGTTGTGAGAATCTCCAACTCCTCTTTTTCAAGTAATCCTACTGATTCCAACATCTCCACATGTGCCAAAGAGCCTAAAACATCAAATTCAGCTAAATACAAATCCATTTCACGGTCTTTCCCAACCGTAAATTTCTCGATTTTCTCGTTGACTTGTGTCGATTTTTCCCAAAGTTTCATGTTGAAATTAGAAATTAGAAGTTAGAAACCTGTCTGCCTCAGGCAGATTAGAAGCCTGCCTCGTTTATCCCTTTTTATCGGGGCTTCGGGCAGGTTAGAAGTTTTCCGCTTATAGTTTGTTGCTGTTTAGTGCAGTTGCAATAGCTTCTGCAATTGTATCCACGCCTTTTTTCAACTTTGCATCAACCATCATTTTAATCATCATCGGAAGTTCTGCCTTGATTGTGACTTTCATTTTGGTTGATTCTTCTGAAATCGGTGCTAATTGAATCCATCCAAGTGCGGCGATTGGTGAGTTTTCGGCTTCCATTTTTATTGTTTTGTAAGGCTCGCGCTCAATAATTCTGAATCCGACGCGTCCAACTCCCGGAACCGAGAAATTTACAGAATCAGCATCGAAGGTGATGTCTTTGAAATGTTCAGCTGCTTTTTCACTCCCTTCAATGTCGGAGTTTTGGACTTTTTGTAAATTAGACAAGTCACTTAATAAGTTGAAAACCATCTCTTGTGGTTGAGAAATGGTTTTTACATCGCTCTCGTAGGTGGTCATTATTTTTGTTGTTATTTTAGTCTTTTTTCCAAACTGACGGGTTTTTTCTCCATTCGCGCAGCGTGTCAAGGTCGTTGTCAGAAATATAGTTTGTGGACAATGCTTCATTTAAAACCGCATCGTAATTGCTAAGAACGGTGAGTTTTACCTTTGCATTTTTGAATTTTTCTTCAGCGGTTTGGAATCCATAAGTGAAAATTGCAACCATTCCAAGCACTTCAGAGCCGTCTTTGCGGATAGCTTCCACAGCTTTGAGACTGCTTCCGCCTGTAGAGATAAGATCCTCTATCACAACTACTTTCTGCTTTGGTTTTAGATCACCTTCAATCAGATTTTCAAGTCCGTGATCTTTTGGAGAGGAGCGTACATAGATGAACGGAAGTCCGAGTTCATCAGCAATCAGGGCTCCCTGAGCAATTGCTCCTGTTGCCACGCCGGCAATAACTTCCACGTCCGGATAGATATCCATAATGGTGCGGACAAGCGCATTTTTGATGTAAGTTCGGATGGAAGGGTATGATAGTGTTTTGCGATTGTCACAGTAAATTGGAGATTTCCAACCGGAAGCCCATACAAACGGATTGTTTGGTTGAAGTTTTATGGCTTTAATTCTCAATAATCTTTCTGCAATATTCTTTTCTAATATTTTCATTTTACAGTAGTTAGGATAATTATTTAGGTGTGAGAGTTGATTTTCTTACTTTTTGCAAAAGTAGTCAAACTATTTCAAGAAAGAAAGTTAAAAATTGATTTTATGATAGCGGTGGCAGAAATGCGTCCTCAATGTGATCGATGTAAAAATTTTGACCCCTGGGAATCACCGAAATGACATCAAAACGGGTTTCGCCGTGCCAGTCATATTTCAAAATATATTCGTGTGCCGCCTGTACAATATTTTTTATTTTTTTGTTGGTAATGGCTTCCTGCGGATGCTCAAAAGTGTCTGTAGAGCGGGTTTTTACCTCTACTACTACCAGCCAGCCGTCCTTTTCAGCCACAATGTCCAATTCCAGTTTCCCAAAAGTCCAGTTAACGTGCTTTATGGTATAACCAAGCCGTTTCAGGTAGTTTTGCGCAAAAATCTCGCCTTCATTTCCTAATTCGTTGTGTCTTGCCATTTCCTTTATTTTTAAATATTTTCCGGATTTAACAAAAATACATTTTTTTAATGATAAAAGGTAGTTTGTTTAAGTAGATAATGTTATTTTTGCATAAATTTACTAAAGTTCATGCCGAAAAAGAAATTATTGAAACCCACCCGAAACCGTGTTTCTACAAGAAAACACCGATATGTATTTGCACTTAATGATTTGGAAAACAAAGCATTATGTAAATATATAGCTAAATATAAAGTCAAAAACAAATCCAAATTTATCCGTGAAACAATACTGATTGAAGTGATCCGCCGGATGGATCAGGATGCACCTACGCTTTTCGACGAAGTAAACGGCTGAAACACGTGAAACTTCGTGCTGCAAAGACTATCAACGGTTTTTGAGTTTTTTTTACTTTTCTATACAGATAATCTTTGTAACTTTGCACCTTCAAATTAAAAGGTATATTTTGTCATAAAACAATTATTGATTTGTTTTTTAATTTCATTTTAGTGACCTGATGGTTTTCAAACTATATCAATAATTATTTTAATCTACTTATAATGAGGTGTTTGAACAGAAATATTAGTGTGGTTTTGTTTTTTGTTTTGAATGTAATTGTTTCGCAGGTTGTTGGACAAAACCAAAATGAGAGAGACAGCATTCCGGAATTAATTCCTCCATTTGAAAATGTTTTTCAGGATTCTGCATCTGCAGTTACGCAGATTTTGGAGCCTGCATACGTTTATACGATTTTTGAACCTGCCGAACCGGGAGATTCCACCATTGTGTCAGTCAGTCCTGAAATTCTGAAACTGAGACTCGACTCGCTGGTTAACCTGCCTATTTCAAAAACAGACTCACTGCTTTACGCCTCCAATCCGCTTGTTCTGCCACTTGTATATGTAGGAAAAGACATAAATCAGATTTGGAGCGGCGAAGCCCGTATCCGGGAATGGCTGTATCCCGAAAAGAAATCATTGATGTTTGTTGATACGAATAAAAAAATTTCCACTGAAAAAATGGTTGCGGATCTTCGCACGGATGCACGTAAATACATTGCAAACAATTCAATGCATCTTTATGTCACAACTATGGATCGCCTGCCGCATCTAAGCTCTTTTATGTCCAGGCCTATTTTAGGGAAAAAACTGGAGAAGCTGGATGTGTATGACGATAAAATTGTGCTTAACTCAACCAAAATCGAGTACGAAAACGTGAAAAGAAGGTATTGGATCAAGAAAGCCAATGCAATGCTTCAGTTTTCGCAAAATTATGTTTCGCCAAACTGGCATCAGGGAGGAAATAAAAATCTGGCATTCCTGAATATTTTTGCAACAGAATTTAATTATGACAACGCCAAAAATGTGCAGTGGGACAACAAACTGGAATGGCGCGCCGGATTTAATTCTGTGGATGGCGATACGCTCCGCAAAATCAGCACAAACGATGATTTGGTGAGATATTTGTCAAAATTTGGTGTGAAAGCCGGCGGAAATTGGTTCTATTCTGTGTCGGGTGAATTTTCAACCCATTTGTTCAACAGCTATCGGGGAGTGAATTCTAAAGTGTTGAAAACAAAGTTGCTGACGCCAGTCCGTGCAAGCGTGGGTGTAGGTATGGACTATAAATACAAGAAGATTTTTTCTCTGATGATTGCACCGGTTTCTTTCAAATACATCTATATGAACGACACTGTGAATGTGAATCCTAATTCATTCGGTATCAAAAAAGGGGAAAATCAGCTGAAACAAATCGGTAGTTCTTTGTTGGCACAACTCAATTATTCTCCCATGATGAATTGGAACATCACATCAAAATTGTCATTTTACACCGATTACAAGAAGATGGAAGCTGACCTTGAAATCGTGAATAACTTCACCATAAACCGCTTCCTGTCAGCCAGATTGCTGATAAATCCGAGGTATGACAATACAGTGATCATGAAAGGAGGAGAAAAAGCGCAGATTCAGTTGAAAGAACTGCTTAGTGTCGGCTTCTCGTACCGATTTTTCTAATATTCCAACGGCAATTCCACTTCTTTTAGTAGTCTGAACGTCATTCTGTGGTAAGGTGTCGGACCTAATTCTTCGATCGCTTTTCGGTGCATCAAAGTAGGGTAGGCCATATTTTTGTTCCATCCGTACTGCGGAAATTCTGTGTGCAGGCGCTTCATCAATTCGTCCCGGTGTGTTTTCGCAAGAACAGATGCTGCTGCTATAGAAAGGAATTTCCCATCGCCTTTTACGATAGTTTGGTGACGAATTTTTTTATATGGTTTGAATTTATTTCCGTCAACGATGATAAATTCAGGAGAAATTTTCAATCCGTCAATCGCACGGTGCATGGCAAGAATGGAAGCGTTTAGAATGTTTATTTTATCTATTTCTTTTTCACTGACCGTGGCTACTGACCAGGCCAATGCCTCCTTTTCAATAATTTTTCGAATCGAATCCCGTTGTTTTTCTTTGAGCTGTTTGGAGTCATTCAGCCCTTCGCAATAGAAATCAGGAGGTAAAATCACCGCAGCCGCCACAACCGGACCTGCCAAACAACCTCGTCCGGCTTCGTCGCAACCGCATTCAGGATATATTCCGGAGAAATTAGATTCAAGCGCAATTTCAGATAATGGTTGTCGGGAGATTTTCTTCATTTTCCTGTGTTTCATTTGGCTGTGCTTCTTCTCTCTCCAGCTGCTTGTTTTTATTCTCGTCGTAGGTTATTTTCGCCTCCTTCCAAAGTGAAGGAGCCAGTTTCAAAACCGGATAGTATCCCAAAGAAGCTTCCTTTTTCTCCTGATTGGCAAATTGGAATTTGCTGTCAAGCGCATCAAATACGTTCATCAAAACGCTGACGATAATCGCAATCTTCAATGCACCAAAAACACCTCCCAGTAATCCGTTGAGCCAGCCCAGACTGATGTTTTTCAGGAATCTGTCAGTCAGGTTGGAGATAAGGAAAGCCAGCAGTACGGTGATGATAAAGATAAGTGTGTAGGAAACAGTAGTTGCCATTTTTGCTGACAAATTGAACCATCCTCCAATGATAGGCGAAACTTTTCCGCTTAAAAATTCTGCGGCAAAAATTGCCAGAACTATTGCCAGAAGTGAAACTACCTCTTTTACGAAGCCTTTAAACAGCCCGAAAATTAGTCCAAGGGCTATAGGAATGAATATGAAAAGATCAAATGTGTTCATTTTATTAATATTTTACCTGCAAATATCGGTAAAATCAACTAAATAAAAAGCATTCCCAGCGAGAGAATGCTAATTTTTAAAGTATTATATGTCGATATGTAGTGCTTTTCTATTAAGATGACTGCGCTGAGGTCTAACCTGATTAGAAATATTTTACTGCTTTACCGTTGATGCTGGTCAGCAGGTTGTTAGCCAAGCGGCTGGCACCGATTCTGAAGAATTTATTATTCAGCCATCCTTCGCCAAGCACCTCTTTCACAAGCGAATAGTGTTTTACCGCATCTTCAGTTGTCACAATTCCTCCGGCAGGTTTGTAGCCCACTTTTGCTCCGTTTTTATCGTTCCATTCTTTGATGGCATTACACATGATGTAGGTCGCTTCCGGAGTTGCTGCAACGAGAATTTTGCCGGTTGAAGTTTTGATGAAATCGGCACCCGCAGCCATTGCCAAAACCGAAGCTTTCTTAATGTTTGAGGCTGTTTTCAAATCTCCGGTTTCAAGTATTACTTTGAGATGTGCGTTTTTACAGGCAGATTTAATCTCAGAAAGTTCTTCATAAACCTCATCGTATCTTCCTTCCAAAAATTTACCGATAGATATCACAACGTCAATTTCCGTAGCGCCTTCCATTACACACATGGAAGTTTCAGCAATTTTCACTTCAATGAAAGTTTGTGAAGAAGGAAATCCGGCTGCCACAGAAGCAATTCCTACAGGTTCGGTCAGCGTGTCTTTTACGGTCGAAACCATGGATGGAAATACGCAGATTGCACCTACATTCGGGATATCCGGAAAATTCTCGTCAAATTCATTCACTTTCTGCACCATTTCTCTGATTTCGCTTTCCGTGTCTGTCTCTTTCAAAGAAGTTAAATCAATCAGGCTGAGGCATTTTTTGTAAACATCCACGTTGTCGTTTTCTGCGTAATGTTCAGAAATTATCTTTTCTACGGATGCACTGACCTCCATGTCGGTTATTGCATCGCAGTTGTAAATGTTGAATAGTTCTTCAAATTTTGTAGCCATATTTTATCAGATATTATTATTTTTTACAAATTTCAATTTCTTTTTGTCGTAAATATTAGTTTGTTTCAGTGAAATCTCTTCAATCAAACGTTGTCGCTGAGTTTTTTGTTTTCATGATGTCTGTTGCTGTCTCTTTCGGTTTTTTTCTTAATATTTTTTTTCAATGCTTCGGTCAAATTCACGCCGGTCTGATTGGCGAGACACATCAGCACCCAAAGTACGTCGGCCATTTCATCAGCCAGATGATATGCTTCGTCTGATTTTTTGAAAGATTGATCTCCGTAGGTGCGCGCCATCACACGGGCAAGTTCGCCAACTTCTTCGGTAAGAATAGCCATGTTAGTCAATTCATTGAAGTAACGGACTCCGTACTTTTTGATCCATTCATCAATTTGTTTTTGGGCCTCCTCGATGGTCATATTATTCATTCAATCGTGCAATTATCGTTTCATTTCCGGTTGTCGATTCACCGATTGCCACAAAGACTTCAGCATCCATTGGAAGAAATAAATCCACGCGCGAGCCAAATTTAATAAAACCAATCTGCTCATTCAGGTGGCAGGTTTTGCCTGCTTTTGCATAGGTGACGATTCTACGAGCCAGCGCACCGGCAATCTGCCTCACTAAAATCTGAGTTTTAGCCGGAGTCTCTATTACGATCGTGGAGCGTTCGTTGTCAATACTGGCTTTTGGGGAATAAGCCACCCGGTGATTCCCATCGTGATGCACTGCTTTCAGTACTTTGCCTTGAATGGGATACCAGTTGGCATGCACATTAAAGACTGACATGAAAATCGAAACCTGGATTCGTTTGTCACCAAAATATTCGTGCTCTTCGGTAGGTTCTACCACTACGATTGTCCCATCAGCTGGTGCGATTACCAGGCTCGGGTCATCAATTTCAACTATTCTGCTTGGATTTCTGAAGAAGAAAGTGACAAACAGAAATAAAAACGAGGAAACGATGATGTTAATTGCCAGAATCGGTTTTGGGAACTGTAGATAAATGATGACATTTACCGCAAGAAGCAGAAACAACGTAGTTGCGATAATCCACTTGCCTTCCCTGTGTATTTTGATGAATTTCATGTGTAAATAATTTGTTTTTTACTTGTCGCATGGAACTCGCATGCCAATTTTCATCTGAATTGGCGAATGCTTGCGTTCATGCTCGTTTCATGTGTTTATTTATATAATCATTTGAAAAATAATACGATTTTCGATTTCTTTCAAACAAACAAAAGTAGTTATTTAAATTTAATGTTACAAATTACAGTAATTACTTTTTTCAGCTACGAAATTTCACTAACTTTTACTCTCAATTATTGGCAAAAGTTGAATTTTTATCTATTAACAAACTTTTTATTTTAGAGGAAAAGTGAATGATAATTTGCTGTAAGTGTGGGATGGTTAAAAGACGAATTCTCACAATCTTACCCGTTCTGTCTTCACTCTTCCAACTTTTCTTACTATCTTTGCACCCGAATTTTTAAATCAAATTTCAATGAATTTTATTGAAGAACTAGAATGGAGAGGCATGGTGCATACTGTCATGCCGGGTACGGATGAACAACTAAAAAAAGAGATGACTTCGGCTTATGTCGGCATTGATCCAACGGCTGATTCGCTTCATATCGGGCATTTGGTGAGTGTGATGATGCTTCGTCATTTCCAGCGTGCAGGCCACAAACCCATCGCGTTGGTGGGTGGTGCTACCGGAATGATCGGTGATCCGTCGATGAAATCGGCTGAACGTAATCTGCTTGATGAACAGACGTTGCGTCACAATCAGGAAAGCATTAAAGCCCAGCTGGCTAAATTCCTTAACTTTGAAAGCGATGCACCGAATGCAGCAGAACTGGTAAATAATTACGACTGGATGAAAGATTATTCATTTCTGAATTTTATCCGTGATGTTGGCAAGCACCTGACAGTTAATTATATGATGGCGAAAGATTCGGTGAAAAAACGATTGGGCTCTGAGTCCAGCGAAGGAATGTCATTTACTGAATTTTCATACCAGTTGCTTCAAGGATTTGATTTTCTACACTTATACCAGACTAAAAATTGCAAGCTTCAGATGGGTGGTTCGGACCAATGGGGAAATATTACCACAGGAACGGAATTGATTCGTAGGAAAACTGGCGGAGAGGCTTTTGCGCTTGTTTGTCCGCTGATTACGAAAGCCGATGGAGGAAAATTTGGAAAAACTGAAAGCGGAAATGTGTGGCTCGACAGAAGATATACTTCGCCCTACAAATTTTATCAG
Source organism: uncultured Paludibacter sp. (assembly GCA_964541615.1). GTDB lineage: Bacteria > Bacteroidota > Bacteroidia > Bacteroidales > Paludibacteraceae > UPXZ01. Next base: position 742 of record CAZIRA010000051.1, on the reverse strand, counting down.
TTCTGGCTCAATGTGAGCGATGCAGATGCTGAAAAATACATCAAAATATTTACCGCAATCAACCGCCATGAAATCAATGCGCTCGTTGAAGAACATCAGCAGGCACCGCATCTTCGTGTTTTGCAAAAACGATTGGCTGAAGAAGTGACTGTGATGGTGCACTCGCGCGAAGACTATGATGCGGCAGTTGAAGCGTCCAATATTTTGTTTGGAAATACTACTTCGGATGTGCTTAAAAAATTAGATGAGGATACGTTGCTTTCGGTTTTTGAAGGTGTACCACAATTTAATATCTCTGCAAACGAACTGACTTCAGGTGTTAAAGCTATCGAACTGCTTACTGACAAAGCCTCCGTGTTCCCTTCGAAAGGTGAAATGCGCAAAATGGTTCAGAGTGGTGGTGTGAGCTTAAATAAAGAAAAACTGCATGACCAGGATTATCTGATTACTACAGCTGACTTATTGAATAATAAGTACATATTGGTGCAACGAGGCAAAAAAAATTATTTCTTATTACTGGCGGAATAATCCTTTCGTTACAATTTCTCGGTTTTTTTGATTTTTAATTTTGGAAAAACCAAAAACTGTACTATCTTTGCACTCGCTTTTGAGAGAAAGCATGCATATGATTGTCCCATGGTGTAATGGTAGCACTCCTGATTTTGGTTCAGTCAGTCTAGGTTCGAATCCTGGTGGGACAACTTAAAAAACGACATAAACAGCTGATAAATTAGCATTTATG
>CAZIRA010000050.1:8640-18077 GCA_964541615.1 uncultured Paludibacter sp. | reverse complement strand
TTCAACAAAATAATTTGCATAAACTCTATTCAATCTTGAAAAAGAAAAAAGCCGGTTCAAAATTGATTGAACCAGCTTTCATAATTATCTGAATTTTTCCAAACCCTACATCTGATAATTCTCTTCGTTTTCAGCTTCTTTCTGTCTCCGCATCTCCTCCGGATTCATTTTTCCCTTTAGCCAAACCAGCGTCACGCTGTATTTGTCCCTGGTGAGTACCAGCAGGTCTGAATTCAATTTTTTATCCACCCGCTGGTAAACGTAAGTTCGTTCGCCTTTGCCGCGTTTTTCGAGCGTGGTATCAAATTTTCCATCGTCGATTACATTATCAATGTCGGATATAAAACTGGTACTCAGATGCTGATCAGCTGAGTCTGAATCGAGTTTGAGCACTTTCACTCCGGTTACTTTCTCCATCAGCCCATCGGTAACCAGGCTGTAGTCGGCAAACATGGAAAATACATTCATCACGCCTTTCCCGACGGATGTGTATTCGAATCGATCGTCGTAGGAATATTTTCTAAAAAGTTTGTCCAGCGACATCGCATGACCGGCTGATGCCAGATAAAGAAGCATTGCCAAAACAAATCCAGATTTTTTCATTTCTAAAAGACAATTAAGTGGTTATGAAATAATATTTTTTTAAAAGAGACGGATGACGGATGACGGATGCGGGAAATTCGACGTTGGTCATTCAGTCTGTAAATATCATTCAAAATCTATTCCAAACTTACAAAATTCGCTTAATCACCCGCAAATGATGGCTGTATTCTCCTGTTTGCGAGGAAATTATTCCCTGCGCATCGATGATCTCTTTCTTTGTAACGCCCGATGCATGGACAATCTGGTGCGAATTGATTAAAATTCCGACGTGCGTGATAATTCCTTCGGCATTTTCAAAAAAAGCCAGATCGCCCGGTTGAACTTCGGAGAGAAAATCGACCACTTCGCCATGCTCCACCTGCTGCGAAGCATCCCGGGGAAGAAACACCCCGAGCATGGAATAAACCACCTGCACCAATCCCGAGCAGTCGATGCCCATCACGCTTTTGCCACCCCAGAGATAAGGTGCGTTGATGTATTGCAGTGCAAGCTCAACGACAAGCTGGCCGTTGTCGTTTTTGGTGTAAACCGGCTCCAGCTGCGCAATCTGATAAATTTCTCCCGACAATTCGAACTGATCCCGCGTAACCAGCGGAAGCATGCTGCCGCCGGGCAACATGATTTTTTCTACGCTCGAAGTCTTGAAGCATACCACCACGGGTGTTTTGGCCGCTTTGAACCGGGAAGTATCCGTTGCCGTTTTGGTAAAATGCCTGGGATTCACGGTGTTTGCAGCAATCCACCCTTCGTATTCATCCGTCAGATTTTTCACCCGAAACCATTTTTCCTGTTTTTCTAAAATCTCAATCTGCTGGCCGAAAAGCAGCTGTGAAACCATTTCGCTGCGTTCGCTTGCTTCTGCACGTAAAGGAATTAATGGAAGATTTACGATTGTAAACATAATTTATTATCTTTGGAAGTTTTTATTCAGTAAGAATTTTTTTACAAAAATAAAGAAAGTTCAAACAAAACAATCACGTTTATTGTTTTTTATTTACTTAAATGTGAAATAAATATTCACTCTAACTATCGAATAATGAGGCTGAAAATAGACAAAGATACGCTGAATAACATATTAAGAATCGGACTTTTCATAGCCGTCGTTGTGATAATCGTCCTATTATTTCCCAAAGATAAAAAATTTAAATATCAATACGAAATCGGGAAACCCTGGACGTATGAACTTGTCACCGCCTCGTTTGACTTTCCCATCTACAAAACCGATGAACAGCTCGAAGCAGACCGCCAGGAGCTGCTCACCAATTATACGCCCTATTTTCAGTTTGACAATGAAGTGGCTTCCCAGCAAATTTCGAAATGGCTGGCCGACTGGAATCAGCGAAACCCCGAAGAACCTACCTACAAAGGGTATATTGAGCGGAAATTAACCGACATTTACAAGCAGGGAATCGTTTCGGCCGGAATGTACGAGCAGCTGCTGAAAGACCAGCGGAAAAACATCACCGTAGTGGACAAAAACCGGCGGACAGAAACTGTGTCCATTGATGAGCTTTACACTCCGAAAACCGCTTATGAAGAGGTGATACGTGACCGTCCGAACTACGTCAACAATCAGGAAATCGGCACATACAACCTCAATCTTTACCTGGTAGAAAACCTCCGGTATGACAGCATAACTTCTGAAACCGTGAAAGGCGATATGATAAAAAATCTATCGTTGACATCAGGAATGGTGCAGACCGGCGAAAGAATTATCGATCGGGGTGAGATTGTTTCTCCGGGCACGTATGCCATTTTGAATTCAATGAAAATTGAGTCGCAAAAAAAGAATACGCTGCTAAAGGAATCCGGTTATGTACTATTGGGTGAGTTGATTATGGTGTTCGGATTCATTTTGATGCTGACGCTTTACCTCAACCTTTTCCGACCCAGTATTTTTGAAAAAATAAGTAATCTTGTCTTCATCGCCATACTGATTTTATTCATCGTCTCACTTTCATCCATTGTAATCAAATACAGCAGCTGGGGCATTTACATCATCCCGTTAACGCTGGTTCCGGTCATTATCCGGGTCTTTTTCGATTCGCGCACGGCACTTTTTACCCACATCGTTACGGTGCTTATCGTTTCGCTGATGGTGGACAATGCATTTACTTTTATTATCATTCAAATTTTGGCTGGAATGACTGCCGTTTCCGGTCTGAAGGATTTAACTGCCCGCTCACAGCTGACTCAGACAGCTCTCTTTATTTTCATCAGCTACACTGTTTCATATCTGGCGCTGGAGCTGTTTGCCGAAGGCGATGTGATGAGGCTTCATCTTATGCCGTTGGTTTACTTTGCCATCAGCTCGCTGCTGCTGCTTTTTGCCTATGTGCTGATTTATATGTTTGAAAAAATATTCGGGCTGGTTTCTTCCATCACCCTGGTAGAGCTTACCAATATCAACAGCGATCTGATGATGCGTTTTGCGGAAGAAGCACCGGGAACTTTTCAGCACTCCCTGCAGGTGTCTAACCTTGCAACCGAAGCCGCCAAAAAAATTACGGCAAACAGCCTGCTTGTCCGTACGGGAGCGCTTTACCACGATATAGGGAAAATGAAAAATCCGGAATTTTTCATTGAAAATCAGGTTGGAGGAAATAATCCGTTGCTCTCGATGAGCCACGAAGAAGCAGCGCAGGCCATTATTCAGCATGTACCGGACGGGGTGGCTATAGCAAAAAAACACCACCTGCCGGAGCAGATTATAGGATTTATCACCACGCACCACGGACGCACTAAAACGCGGTTTTTCTACAATTCTTTTGTCAATGAAAATCCCGGTGCGACGCCTGATGTTGAGAAATTCACCTACCCGGGTCCACTTCCATACAGCAAAGAAACTGCTATTCTGATGATGGCTGATGCAGTGGAAGCCCGCTCCAGAACGCTGGGAGAATATACAGAAAAGAGCATCACGGATATGGTGGAAAATATGATTGATGCGCAGATTGCCGACGGTCAGTTTAAAGATGCACCGATCAGCTTCAAAGATGTGGAAACCGTAAAAAAAGTACTGGCTGATAAGATCAAAAACATCTATCACTCCCGCATCTCCTATCCTGAATTGAAGAAAGAGCCGGAAAAAACAGTGGAAAAAGTGGAGGTTTCAGCTCAGGACGCCGAGTAGATTGCTTATTTCCTTATCCGGCACTACAGTCACATTGTCAAAAAACAGGGGTTCGAGCGTGATCCCTTTTTTTGTGCCCGAAGTTTTCCAGGTACCGGTAATTTCACCATTCTGCACAATGACTGGTTTGAAGATCCCGTTCATAGAGGCGGCTTTGGTGCGGTGTTCCGGCTTGATGGAGATATGTTTGGATTGGTAGCTGATAAAAAATTCATCGTAAGACGGCAGGAGAAAAATGCCTGATTTCAAAGAAGGATTTGTCTTGCTATCCTCATAAAAACAGAAGTCAATGTCCTCAAATTTTATCATCTGCATTTCGCTTTTCAACTCTTCCATTACCCGGCGTATATCTTTCACCGGCAAGCCCGACCACCATACGAAATCAGCCATCGTGGCAGGTCCGTGACTTTTGAAAAAAGTTCTGCCTAATTTTATCAAAGCTTCTTCTCTTGGCAAAGTGACTTTTACAGGAACTTTTTCGGCAAGCAGCGCGTAGGTTTGCAGGCGTCCTTTTACTTTCCCGTTGCAGATGATTTGTTCCATTTCAGCATTGAACAGCAGATGCGAAAGCCGGTTTTCGTCTGTTCGAAGCATGTTTTCGTGAAAAATTGCTTTGATTTCATCGCGGGAAAGGGTAGTATTTTCGAGGTGATTTTCAAGCAAGCGGTTGGCTTTGCTGAGAATTTCCCTGCTGAGTTCGAGTTCGTTGTGCCGTCCGCCGACAGTTCTTTTTATTTGAACCGTTGTAAGATCGAGCATCCAGTAAATATCCCGGTGTGACACGATGTGCCACGTAGGCCGCATCAGGTGCGTGCGGATTAGCTTTCCTTCGTTGAAGGCATGTTCAATGCTTTTCACTGTTGCGTTTTTTGTGCGTAACGCAATTGCCAGCAGGGACATCGGCAGATCCTGCGCCTGCAAGGCACCCATCCATTCCACCAGTTCATCCGGTTTTTCAAAACTTGACCTGAAGAGTTGCTGGTTCAGCAAACGAATGTTGGAAATTTGCTCTCTATTCATGAAACAAAGGTATCGAAAATGAATGTATTTTCTCTATTTCAGAAAATTACCGGTTTTAACCAACCGTATCATAAAGCCGGTGTTATTTCCATACATGCTTCCTCTGTCTGCAGCCAGCGATACAGCTGCTTCTACATTTGACAAGGATGGGAATTTCCGGCTCATTTCCAGCAAAAACATATTCCCGTTTTTCATAGGGCTTATAGGTTGTCCATAGGTTCCGTAGTTTTTTGAAAACGAAAGGAGCATTTTGTAATTCACTGCTTTAATCTCGCCATTTATGCCAAAATGATGCACCTGTACGCGGTTATTTTTTGTTTGGAAAGTGCCCGAATAAGCGGGGGATGTAATAAAAGGAGTGCCGATTGTGCGTGAAAAGTAAGTCCAGCCGGTCTGATAAACTCCATTCAGGAAATACGAATCGCCTCCGCCGTACACTATTCCGTCTTTGTCGTGGTACGGCCCCGATTGATCCGTGGTGTTTAAATATTCATACAAAATTCTTTTCACTGCCGGGAAACGATCGGATTTCAGTGCCAGCCCCCACAATCCATCATTTACGTTCATCGTCTTTGTGATAAAACGAACGGGGCCGTCTTCAGCAATATTTTGCCAGTACGCATCGACCTGAAAAACCGGCAGATCAAGCTCCACTTTTAAGTTTTGTGAAATAATGTGATTGCCCAGACGGTTAATCTGATCGGTCACAAGGGCATCATCTCCACCTGATTTTACAAGAAATATTTTAAGAAAATTATCAAGACCGACCGGTTGCTGCCCCAGCTCCGGGACAAATCCACCCCACTGAGCCACGTGATGGAGTCCGTACTGAATGTTAACCGGAAGACGGCCTCCTGCACGTACGTATGCAAATTTATGGTGCAGGAGCATGTTCTTTGCTGCAATATTGTCCGTGAAATAGCCGTGAATGATCGCTCCTTTTATTTCGAGCAGGTTGAATGTATATGGAACAGTAGTAAACTGCGGCATTCCGGCTGAAACAGAAGGGATCGGAAGGGCATTTTGAGAAAAAAGCAAACCGCCTTCTGATAGGATTGAGTCCTGATTGCCAAACAGCTCGATACTTCTTCCAACTTTCAGCTCGAACATTTTCAACCGGGCATTCAGATATATTTCAGGAAAAAATATTCTGAGATTATCGGCGATTTGAAGCCGGGCATCTACCTTAAATCCGTAATCGAAAATCCGGGTGTTCGTATCTGCAGCTTTGAAAAGGGCGGCAGAAAAACCGACACTGTTTGGCTGGAAAGCGACGGTTCCGTTTTGATTGTTCTGCAACCAAAATGCTGATTTATCATCCGATGAGCTGGAGCCGGCTAATTCTAATCTATACGCAGTACGACGAATCGAAGATTGAGAAAACACAAAACCGGTGCTCCCTGCAATCAAAATCAGTATTACGCCAAAGAGCCGTATTTTCCCTGTATTATTCTGCCACGCCATCACTTTGTCCATAATCAGTTAATGTTTCCGATTACCCAAAGGTCATTCAGCACGCCGTTTTCGTTTTCACCAAAACCTATGTATGCCTTGCCATCAACGACAAACGAAACCGCATTCTCACGTCCGCCTCCGGGAATTGTCCCTCTGTGATACCACACATTCTTTTGCGTGTCGTACTCCAGGATATCATCTTTTACATGTCCGCCGGTAAGATTTCCCCTGAAAAGCATTCCCGTTGCCACAAAAATTCTTTCATCCAATGAAAAAGCAACTGCTGTGATTCTACCCGTTCCAGGAATGTCCCGCAACTGTTTCCAGTCGTTGCTTAGCGGATTATACTGCCACCAGTCATTCAGTGTACGCGTATTGTATCCCGTTCCAAAATACATGTAGTCTGAATTGACGCAGGAAACTCCGCCTGAGCGGGAAGGTACATTTTTTTTGGGAAGTTCGGTCCATGTATCTGTTTTGGGATCGTACACCCACATATCGTTTTCAAATTTATAGACCGAAAATCCAAACCCCACATAGATTTTTTCATCGTAGGTAAAACAGATGCATTTGTTGGTAGAAATTGCCGGAAAATCAGCTAAACGCGTCCAGGAATCTGTTTTGGGATTATACTTCCAGAAATCTTTGAGCACAGCATCGTAATTGTAAACTCCAAGATCAGAGTTATATCCCAAACCAACAAATGCTTCATCACCGATTGTTGCGGCAGAGGCATTTACACGGGCTATTCCGGGAAACGGGGACATTTCCTTCCATTCGTCAGTCTGAGGATTGTATTGAAAGCAATTGTTTTTTAACTCATTGCTTCTGCCTAAGGCAACATACGCTTTACCATCCACCACAAAGGAGACAGCCGACGATCTGCCGCCGTCAGGCAGGGGAGCTTTTTTCTCAGGTTTAATATCCGGGAACGGCGAATTTTCAAAAGATTCGCAGGAGAAAAACAGGATAGTAAAAATGAAAATTAAACTACTGATTAATCGGGCAATATGTGTTGTAATGGTTTTTTTCACAGCATAAAGCAATTTTTTTTCAATGTGTAAATGCAGTTGCCAAAATAAAATTACAACATTATTCTTCAATAAAAAAATAAGCTACACTACAACTGATCCATTGGTCAGTTTTTCGGCTGGCCTTACCAATGTCAGCGTTCCGTCCGGATTTTCGGCAGAAAGGATCATCCCTTCGCTGTCGATGCCGCGCAGTTTGCGCGGGGCAAAGTTGGCGATGAACAGCACCTGCGAACCGACCAATTCTTCGGGATTCGGATAGTAAGCCGCAATGCCCGATAAAATGGTGCGTCCGCCCATTCCGTCATCCAATTTGAACTGGAGCAGTTTGTCCGCTTTTGGCACTTTGGTACATTCCAGCACCGTAGCCACACGAATATCCAGTTTTCCAAAATCTTCAAATGCCACGTTTTCTTTAACTTCCTGTGGTTTGTAAGCATTGATTTCGTTTGCCGCTTTTGTGTCGTGCAGTTTTTTGATTTGAGCTTCAATCTGCTCGTCTTCGATTTTTTCAAAAAGCAATTCGGGCGTATTCAGCTGATGATTTTCTGCCAATAAATTCATCTTACCCAGTTCTGACCAGTCAAAACCTGCTAAATTCAACATGTTGCGCAGTTTTTCGGATGAGAATGGCAGGAACGGTTCAAAGGCGATGGAAAGATTAGCCGCTATCTGTAAGCTGATATTCAGGATAGTAGCTACCCGGCTCATATCGGTTTTAGCCAATTTCCAGGGTTCTGTTTCGGCTAAATATTTGTTGCCGATACGGGCAAGATTCATCGATTCTTTCTGAGCATCACGGAAGTGGAACGTATCCAGCAGTTTCTCTACCTGCATTTTCACATCGGCAAAATCTGCCAGGGTTTGTTTGTCGTAGTCGGTCAGCTGGCCAAGCACCGGCACTTTTCCGTCGTAATATTTTTGTGTAAGCACCAATGCACGGTTTACAAAATTTCCGTAAATCGCCACCAGTTCGTTGTTGTTGCGTGCCTGGAAATCTTTCCATGTGAAGTCATTGTCTTTGGTTTCAGGTGCATTGGCTGTCAGCACATAACGCAAAACGTCCTGTTTCCCGGGGAAATCTTCCAAATACTCGTGCAGCCATACCGCCCAATTTCGGGAAGTGGAAATTTTGTCGCCTTCCAGGTTCAAAAACTCGTTGGCAGGCACATTTTCGGGTAAAATATAGCTTCCTTCGGCTTTCAGCATGGCCGGAAATACGATGCAATGGAACACAATGTTGTCTTTTCCGATAAAATGGAGCAGACGGGTTTCCGGGTCTTTCCACCACGTTTCCCAGTTTCCGAATTTTTCGGGCTCAGTTTCACAAAGTTCTTTAGTATTGGAAATATAACCAATCGGTGCATCAAACCACACGTACAGGACTTTTCCTTCGGCACCTTCTACCGGCACGGGAATTCCCCAGTCGAGGTCGCGGCTCACTGCACGCGGTTGTAACCCCATGTCAAGCCAGCTTTTGCACTGACCGTACACATTTGATTTCCATTCTTTATGGTCTTCGAGTATCCACTGACGCAGCCACGCTTCGTGCCGGTCAAGCGGGAGATACCAGTGTTTGGTTTCACGCATTTCAGGGATGCTGCCGCTGATGGTCGATTTCGGGTCGATTAAATCGGTGGGGCTGAGCGATGTGCCGCATTTTTCGCACTGGTCGCCGTAAGCGTTTTCATTGCCGCAGTGCGGACATTTTCCGGTGATGTAGCGGTCGGCGAGAAACTGCCGGGCTTCCGTGTCGTAATATTGTTCGGAAGTTTGCTCGATGAATTTTCCCTCTTCATAGAGCTTTTTGAAAAAACCGGATGCCACCTCGAAGTGAGTTTTGGACGTGGTGCGGGAATAAACGTCGAATTGAATCCCGAAATCAGCGAAAGCTTTTTTAATTATTTTGTGATATCTGTCCACGATGTCCTGCGGTGAAACGCCTTCGTTGCGGGCTTTGATGGTGATCGGCACGCCGTGCTCATCGGAACCACCCACGAAAAGGACTTTTTCGCCCTTCAGGCGAAGGTAACGGACATAAATATCGGCTGGCACATATACACCTGCCAAATGTCCGATATGCACAGGCCCATTGGCATAAGGAAGTGCGGAAGTAACGGTAGTACGTTTGAATTTCGTCATTGGTTGAGTTGTTGATTAGTTTATTAGTTGAACAGTTAATTGGTTAATTGGTT
>CAZIRA010000050.1:0-8540 GCA_964541615.1 uncultured Paludibacter sp. | reverse complement strand
ATTGGTTGAGTTGTTGATTAGTTTATTAGTTGAACAGTTAATTGGTTAATTGGTTGAATAGTTGATTGGTTGATTGGTTGATTGGTTGATTGGTTAGTGATTAGTTTAACTTCTTAACTATTTAACAACTTGACCATTTTTCCACTTAACTACTTAACTACCTGACCATTTAGCTACTTAACTATTTAACTTTTTTACTAAAAATGGACTGCAAAGGTACGAAAAAATGACTGAAATAATGACAATAAGTATGTTGGATTTTGGAATTAGCGGATTATCAAAAGTGAAAGAGATATCAAAAAAAACAATTCTCTTAGTTGAGGCTGTGCAGAGATTTAGATAATACAAATAAAGCAGCCAGATATCACTATCCGGCTGCTTCTCAATTACTAAATAAATATTAATCATTAGAAGTTGACAAATAAGCCAACTTTCATGTCGTTGTTTTTCCAAATTCCTGAGTCAGAATTGTCACGATCAAGCATTCCCCAATCATAACTGAATTTAACTCCAAGATTATTGAATTTTAATCCGGCTCCTGCTCCCAATTGAAGATCAAACATGGAATAACGTTTTGAACCGTCACTCATTTCTGATTTATAAATGTTATCTCCTTCAATATATCCACTTCCAATACCCCAGAAATCAGCAGTTCCATCTGTCTTCTGCATAAGGCCTAAGTTAAAGTTAGGTCCGCCAAATATGAATGCACTTACATTGCCTGACAATGGAAAAGAAGCTGTCACACGAAATGGAATATCTAATCTGTGTGCAGTTGTAGTTGAAGTTCCTGTAATTCCCATAAAAGTACCTTCACTTTTTTTAGTCAAATAGTTATACAGCAACCCATACTGCAAACTAACAGGACCTTGAATCGACAAATTATAGATAGGCCCGGCATGAAAACCGTTTAGACTGATTTCATTGTTAGCATTGGTAGAAATGCTGTATCCTGCCTGAAGTCCAACTTGCGCACTGGCAAAGCTGATAGAAAATATTGCTACAAGAGCAATTAGAGAGATTTTTTTCATTGATTTCATAATTTTATTAATTTTAGTTATTAAAATGTATTTGTTCAAATAGTTTATCAAAGGTTGTGCCAAAATATAAAACCATTAACAGATTCTAAGTAGAATAGTTCTGTTTATGATAACTAATCAGCCCCCAACCCCACACCTGAGGCGGGTAAACCCTAAAGGGGGAGTTTCGGGACAACTAACAACTTTTATGCATTCTAATTTGGCAGTTCTTTTGCAAAAATTATAATTTTTGAATCTGCAATTGTTCTGAAAATGCTAAATAAATTACTTATTGAAGTGCTGTGTAGTTACTGTTTATGATGTAGATTATTTTAGTCAGCAGATTACAGGATTGAATAATAGCAGATTATGATCTTGCTTACTGCTGGCAGGTTTTTTTTAAAATAAAGACCTTGTCGGAGGAAGGTAACTGGTTGTGCCTTGCTTAGAAAAACAATTGTTTCATCAGGCTGTCAAAACCTATTATAAAAAAAAAAAAAAAAACTGACAATCGACTCATTGTCAGGTTTTTCTATTATTGTGGAGCTGGAGGGAGTCGAACCCTCGTCCAAACAAGGAAACAATATGCTTTCTACATGTTTATCTTCGCTTAAATTTTCGAGCAAAAGCAAGACCGAAGCCACCAACATTTGCCTTATCTTCTAAGTTTTCATCCTGAATGCGAAGCCATTCAGGACTATCTTCGATTTAGCTGCACCCCTTTATCCATTGCCTCGAAGCCACGGCTGAGGAGAGATGTCTCGTCCTGATACCTTGTATCTGGATTAAGCTTAATCTACTTTATTCGATTAAGCAGCAAGAGCGTAATTATTTTCGCCAGTTATTGTTTTGGAAATCCGGGATTTACGAGCCGGCATTCCGACGCTCGACATGCTTACATACCTTTTCTACTCGCTGTCAAAACCAAGCAGCCCCAATGGTCAGTTTATAGTTTACAGTATATAGTATTTTAGTATTTACAAATTCTGTTCCAAACCTTAAGCGGCCTGTAAAGTTGTCAGAACCAAAACACTATAAACTATTAACTATTTTACTATCAAACTCCTATTTCGCGTAGCTTACCGCTCTCGTCTCTCTGATAACGGTGATTTTTACCTGTCCCGGATAGGTCATTTCGTCCTGGATTTTTTTGGCAATATCAAATGACAGAAGTTCGGTTTCTTTATCATCCAATTTATCTGCTCCAACGATTACACGCAGTTCACGGCCAGCCTGGATAGCATAAGTCTTGATTACTCCCGGATAGGCAAGAGCCAGATTTTCAAGGTCATTCAGACGCTTGATGTAGGCTTCCACAATCTCGCGGCGAGCACCGGGACGAGCTCCGGATATGGCGTCGCAAACCTGAACAATCGGTGCCAGCATGGTTTCCATTTCCACTTCGTCGTGGTGAGAACCGATGGCATTGCAGATATCCGGTTTTTCTTTGTACTTCTCTGCCAGACGCATTCCAAGCAGCGCATGTGGTAATTCCGGCTCATCATCAGGCACTTTCCCAATGTCGTGAAGCAGACCGGCACGTTTTGCTTTCTTTGGATTCAGTCCAAGTTCAGAAGCCATTGTGGCACATAGATTCGCTACTTCGCGGGAGTGCTGAAGGAGGTTTTGTCCGTAGGAAGAACGGTATTTCATTTTACCTACCAGGCGGATCAGCTCCGGATGCAAACCATGAATTCCAAGGTCGATGGTAGTACGTTTACCGGTTTCAACTATTTCATCTTCAACCTGTTTGCGAACTTTATTTACCACTTCTTCAATACGTGCCGGGTGGATACGGCCGTCTGTCACAAGTTGATGGAGGGACAAACGGGCAATTTCGCGTCTTACAGGGTCAAATCCGGAGAGCACGATAGCTTCCGGAGTATCGTCAACAATGATTTCTACACCCGTAGCAGCTTCCAAAGCACGAATATTACGGCCTTCACGACCGATAATGCGTCCTTTCACTTCATCAGAATCAATGTGGAATATAGTTACAGAGTTTTCAATGGCAGTCTCCGTAGCCACACGCTGTATCGTATTGATAACAATACGTTTAGCTTCTTTGTTGGCCGTCATTTTGGCCTCGTCCATTATATCGTTGATGTAAGAAAGTGCGTTTGTTTTCGCTTCTTCTTTCAGATTTTCCACCAGACGTTCTTTTGCTTGCTCTGCAGAAAGTCCGGATATATTTTCAAGTTGTTCAACAGCCTGTCTGTTAAGAGTTTCAATCTCTTTTTTCTTATTTTCAACCAACAAAAGCTGCTGTTCCAAATTCTCACGGATAACATCCGTTTCATTCATTTTGCGTTGCAAATCACCTTGCCGTTGGTTGATTTGCAATTCACGCTGCTGCAGTTTTACTTCTGCTGACTGAATTTTTGCATTTCGTTGTTGAACTTGCTGCTCATGCTCAGCTTTAAGGGCAATAAAGCGCTCTTTGGCCTCTATTTCCTTGTTTTTTTTCAGCAATTCCGCTTCCGCTTCCATCTCTCGCCGTGCTTTTTTATTGAAGGTTCCCAGCATCAGGTAACCCACAAAAAAACCCGCTGCAAGACATGCAATTGCTATTATTACATAGTTTATCATATTGTCTTTTATTATGGTTTATATAAAAAATTTAAAAATAAAAATCGCATCAATTGGCAGACTGTATCCATTTTCACGGAAACAACTGTACAATTCATGCGAAAAAAAGTAAATGTATGAACTAAAGCAGAGCCTATTTATTTCTTAGTCAAATCCTTTAATTCTTTGTTAAGTTCCATAATTTTTTCAGCCAAAGGTTCAACAGAATCATTCATTTCCTGTCTGGAAGCTATAGTAGCTATTTGGTATGCAACGATGGTAAGAATCTCTTCCATGCTGCGCTGGCTGAACCTACTTCTGTATTGTTCGAGATATTTATTAACAAGTTTCTCGGCGTTTCTATATATTTCCTCATCTTCACGGCGTATATTCAGGGGCATCCTCACTCCGTTGAGTAAGATGTTTATGGTAAATGCATTTTTATCCATACGCTCATTCGTTGAGTAACACCAAACATTTATCTATTTCCTGCACAATTTTAACCAGGTGCTTTCGGGAATTTTCGCGGTTTTCGGCTGAACCGCTCAGACCGTCTGCTGTTTTCAAAAGATTGAACTCGTTTCTCAAATCCAAAATCTCTTTGTGAGCCTTCATCAGTTCTTCCTGCTTGCGCTCTGCATCTGCTTTCAGAGTCAGGTTTTCCTCTTTCAAAGCCTTGCGTTCCGCAATCAATTTTCTGACGTTATCCTCAAATTCAGAGATAAGATTCTTATAGCGATTTTCCATCCTTTTACAAAAAAATCTCTACAAAATTAAGATTTTGATTTGAATAAAAAAACTATTTGCACACTTTTTGTTAAATTTTTCTTACAATTCACTAATAATCAGCCAGAATCTGCTTTGATTTTTCGATGGCGAGATGTATATCCGAACAGATATGATCCTCGCCTATCAGATCGGCAACTCCCGATTTTTCCAATACCTCTTTTACAGATTCATTTACGCCGGAAAGTAAGATTTTTGTCTTGTCTTTGTGTGACATTACAATCAGGTTTTTCAGGTTGTTGGCGCCCGTGGAATCCATGAATGGTACTTTTCTCATCCGAATGATCCGGATTTTCGGCGATCCGCCAATCTGCTTGATGGTTTCCTCGAATTTATTGGCTACTCCAAAGAAGAACGGCCCTTCTATTTCATAAACAGAAACATCTTTAGGGATAATCAGTTTTTCGTCTTCCAAATCATAATTAAGATCCGATTCGTCCATTTTATTCTCAAATACTGATACGGTAGAAACTGCTGTAATACGACGCAGAAACAATACAACTGCTAAAAGCAGACCAATCTGGATTGCGATCGTCAAATCAAAAATAACAGTCAGCAAGAATGTCGTTATCAAAACGGCCGCATCGGAGCGTTGGTTTTTCATCAGCGATTTGAAAGTGCGCCATTCACTCATGTTGTATGCCACAATCACCAGCACGCCGGCAAGGCAAGGCATCGGAATGTGTTTGGTCAGATCACCCAGAAACAGCAGAATAAGCAACAAAACCACCGCGTGAATAATTCCCGCAACAGGCGTACGACCGCCGTTATTGATGTTGGTCATTGTCCGTGCGATAGCTCCAGTGGCAGGAATTCCACCAAAAATCGGTGTCACGATATTCGCAACTCCCTGTGCGATAAGCTCGGTATTGGAATTGTGCTTGCTTCCGATTACCCCGTCGGCCACTGTGGCAGAAAGCAGCGATTCGATGGCACCCAGCATGGCGATGGAAAATGCAACCGGCAATAACATCCTAATCGTATTAAAATCAATCTGATACGTCGTCATTTGCGGAAGCGAAGCATTGATCGTAAAGCGGTCGCCGATGGTTTCAATTCCTTGGATTCCGAAGAAATTTTTCATAAAATAAACCAAAACCGTCATCAGAATAATGGCCACGAGCGATCCGGGAATTTTTTTCGAAATTTTAGGAGTAACAGCAATAATTATAATAGAAAGTATTCCGATAAGCGACGACCACCAGTTGATTGAAGTGATATTTTCGCCGTAGGCAATCCATTTGTGGATAAAATCTGCCGGAACTTTGGCAATTTCCAGTCCGAAAAGGTCTTTTATCTGCGTTGCAAAAATGGTAAGCGCGATACCGCTCGTGAATCCCACCACCACAGGATAAGGGATAAATTTGATGACTGCACCAAGCTTGAGCAAGCCCATCGCGACGAGCATAACTCCGGCAATCATCGTAGCAATGGCCAATCCTGTGACTCCGTACTGCTGTACGATTCCATATACAATTACGATAAATGCACCCGTAGGGCCGCCAATCTGCACGCGGCTGCCTCCCAGCAATGAGATGATGAAACCGGCAATAATAGCTGTGAAAAGCCCTTTCTCAGGCGTAACTCCGGATGCAATCCCGAATGCAATAGCCAAAGGCAGCGCCACAATACCCACGATTACTCCGGCCATCAGGTCAGCATAAAATTTTTCTTTGGAGTAGTTTTTGAGGGTGAAAATAATTTTAGGATCAAATACTTTCAATTTTTTACAAATTTGAAGGGTAAAGGAAATGTGAAATTTTAATCAAAAACTCATTTTCAAACAAACCTTTTAACGGCAAAATGGTTTTATTGATAATTAGAGATTTTGAAAACTGCCTGCAAAGGTAGTTATTTTTGTTTCTTTTTTAAAATATTTGCCATTTCAATTACACAACATTTAAATATCTCATTCATTTACATTTTAATTTAATTATGTGGAAATCAAATCCTTATAACTATTCCCGACGTCCTTCGAGCGAAATAACCATCGGCAAGCTGAAAATGGGTGGCAGCAATCCCATCCGGGTGCAGTCCATGGCAAATACCAACACCAACGACATTGAAAATTCTTACGCACAGTTCCTCAGGATAGTGGAAGCCGGCGCCGACCTTGTCCGCCTTACCACGCAGGGGCAGAAGGAGGTTGACAGCCTGCGAATTGTCCGCGACAAAGTTCACAGCCAAGGATTCGACACGCCTTTTGTGGCCGATGTGCATTTCAATGCCTATGTGGCAGATTACGCTGCGCAATATCTTGAAAAAGTCCGCGTAAATCCCGGTAATTACGTGAGCGGCATCAAAACTGCCAATCCAAATGAATATACCGATGAGGAGTATGAAGAAGAATTCAAGAAAATCGAAAGCCGTTTTGTAGAATTTTTGAAAATTTGCAAAGAGAATAATACTGCCATACGTATCGGCGTAAATCACGGTTCGCTCAGCGAACGGATGCTGATAAAATGGGGAAATACGGCTACAGGTATGGTAGAATCGTGCCTTGAATTTCTGAAAATTTGCCGGGCTGAGAATTTCACGAACCTGGTGATTTCTATGAAAGCCTCTAATACGGTTCAGATGATACAAGCCGTGAGACTACTTGTGGAGCGGATGGAAGAGGAAGATTACCACTTCCCTATCCACCTCGGCGTGACAGAAGCCGGCGACGGTGAAGACGGACGCATTAAATCGGCGGTTGGAATCGGTGGTTTGCTGGCGGAAGGAATTGGCGACACTATCCGTGTTTCGCTGAGCGAAGAACCAGAATTGGAAATTCCGGTGGCTAGACTGCTCCGCGATTACATCACTGCCCGATCTGAAAATCAGAAAAAAATTCAGCTAAAATCGGAACATCATGTAAAAATAGAGCCTTTTACCCGCAGAATCACCTTTCAGGTGAGAGATTTCGGAGGAAATAATCAGCCTCAGGTTATTGCAAAAAGGAGCAATCATGCCTCTCTGAAAGCAGATTATATTCTTGAAGATAATTCAATTATTAACTCAAAAGGCGAAAAATATCCGATTTATACGCTGGAGAATCTTCCTACGCAAGAAAATCAGGAAGTGCTATTTGTAAAAACGAATCTGGATCAGCTTTCAGACGAAACGTTGGCCGTTTTCAAAAAAAATTCCAACATCGTGCTTTTAGTCGAAGCCAGTCCCGAAAACCCTGTAGGTGAGCACCGTGCATTTGTGCATACGCTGATTGCCGAAGGGATTAAAAATCCGGTAATTGCCGTTGGGAGGTATCGAGAAAATGATTTAGAAGCTCTTCAAATTAAAGCTGCCGCAGATTTAGGTATAATATTTGTAGATGGTCTGGCTGATGGCATTCTGATCGAAAACGCAGGTGCAATCAGCAACGAAGACGTTCTTTCCATTTCATTCGGGATTCTGCAAGGCTCTCGGGTACGTGTAAGCAAGACTGAATTTATTTCGTGCCCGGGCTGTGGAAGGACACATTTCAGCCTTCAAAAAGTAATAGCACGCGTAAAAGCGAAAACATCGCACCTTACCGGTCTGAAAATTGGAATTATGGGCTGCATCGTAAACGGTCCCGGTGAAA
Organism: uncultured Paludibacter sp.; assembly: GCA_964541615.1. Taxonomy (GTDB): domain Bacteria; phylum Bacteroidota; class Bacteroidia; order Bacteroidales; family Paludibacteraceae; genus UPXZ01. Next base: position 602 of record CAZIRA010000050.1, on the reverse strand, counting down.
TGGCTGATGCTGATTACGGTTATGTTGGCGGAGGAAGAGGCACTATCATGCTTTACAAAAAACAGGAATGCATAGAAAAAGGTGTGCCTGAAGAAGAGGCAGTAGAGAAACTGATTGAATTAATCAAGAAAAACGGCGACTGGAAAGAGCCTGTAGCCTGAACAAATGTTGAATCGGTTTGTTAAACTTGAAAAAACAGAATTAATAAATTTACATAATCATTTCAATTATTAACTTAAAACAAGAAAAATGAAAAAGCTATTTTTTATTGCAATTCTTGCATTAGGCATTTCGGCCTTTGCAACAGCACAGACTAATGACAAAGCAATCGGTCTTCGTGGTGGTTGGGGAACAGAACTTTCTTACCAACAACCGCTATCTGGCTCTACACGCCTTGAAGTTGACCTTGGATTACCAGGATGGAAATATTCAGGAATTGTATTGTCAGGTATCCACCAATGGGTTATGAACATTGATGGCGGACTTGACTGGTACGCAGGATTAGGTGGACAAGTTGGTTCAATCCGCTGGGATAAAAATGAAAGTTCAGGAATCGGTCTTGGCTTAGCCGGGCAGATTGGTATTGAGTACAATTTCCCAAT
>CAZIRA010000049.1:12639-18122 GCA_964541615.1 uncultured Paludibacter sp. | reverse complement strand
TTTATAAACTTAGAACTAACTACTCATAACTTAGTTCTGATTCTAACTTACAGCCTCGGTCTTCTGACTTCTCGCTTACAAAGATATCTCCATTACTTCAAATTCCAACTCGCCGGAAGGAACTTTAACTTTTGCTGTATCGCCCACTTTTTTGCCCAGAAGTCCTTTTGCGATAGGAGTTTCCACAGAAAGTTTGCCCTCTTTGAAGTTGGCTTCGCTTTCAGAAACGAGCAGATAACTCATTACCTGATTGTTCTTCGTGTTTTTGATCTTCACGCGTGTTAATATCTGTACTTCGTCAGTTGAAATACGGCTTTCATCTATCAAACGTGCCGATGCAAGCACCTCTTTCAGTTCGGAGATTTTCAGTTCCAAAAGTCCCTGTGCTTCTTTTGCTGCATCGTATTCAGCATTTTCAGATAAATCACCTTTGTCCCGTGCCTCTGCTATCTGTCTGGAGATCGCAGGACGCTGAACGTTTTCAAGCTCATTCAGTTCATCTTTTAAGTTTTTATAACCGTCAGCGGTCATATAGGTTACTGCCATAATTATTGGTATAGTTTAAGTGAAAAACAGAGAGAATTCCAACAAATCATCGTTGGAACTCTCCCTGCATGGTTCAATTTCTTTATGCAAATATACAAGTTTTTTTTGATTAACAAATCAAAAAGAAAACTTAGTTAGTTTTTTATGAGTATTTTCTGCTAAAAATCTCTGAATAGATAAATGCTTTTCTTACATCCTCCAGATTATCAAATTCAATTTCAACCGGACTGTAAACAGATTCGTCAAAAATTGGAAAATCAAGGTTTTTAAACGTGGAGTGTTTCTTCGAAATACTTTCTTTCATCTGCTTTTTCACCCGAAGCTTGCTCACATCATCTATAGTGTCATAGCTCATCACTTCGTAAACAGATTGGTCGTTTTCTGATGAATAAATAGTTTCAGACGAACCTCTCGGCGTTTCAGCTTTCACCATTGTGCGCACCGATGTAGCAACGGGTCTTCTAGCCGTCACTACAGGTCTGCTTTGAGTCGCTGATTCAGTCCGGGGTTGTGGATTAGCAATCTCTTTGAACTTTTTTTCGAGATCTTCCCACGATTTGGGTATATCAGGAATCGCAGTTTTACCCTGCTGTCCTTTGTTCTTTTTACCCTTTTTGCTGAGCCCGCCCAATAGTGCGAATGCAATTAACAGAACAAAATAAATTATTTCACCAAAATCTTCCATTTCAATCTTTTATTTTCAAATGCAATATTAAACAAAAAAAATGGATTTACGTTCATAAACAGTCAAAAAAAAAACAATGGGTAACTTCACAGCCACCCAATGTTACATTTTAACCTAAACCTTAATTATGAAAAATTTATCTGTTTGTTTACGAACACAAAAGTAACACTTCTTTTTAATTAAACAAATAAAAAGGGAAAAATTTTTCAAAAAAGAGACATTTTATTTAAAAAAAGCAATGGGCAACTTCACAGCCGCCCATTACTTGCATTTTTTAACCTAAACCTTAATTATGAAAAATTTATCTGTTTGTTTACTTTACAAATATAGAATAGGTTTTGCAACAATGCAAGTTTATTCTGTAAAATATTTTAGTAAATATCACATAATGTATTTAATATGCTTATAATCAGTAATATATATTTCTATTTATTTCCAGTGAAGCGGGAGTGTTTCGCTAATTGTAACCAAATACTGACAAGCTATTTGAATTATTATTGAATGGATTTGAACCATTCAGCATATTTTTTGCCAAGTAGTGGTATTGGTTTTTCTGTGCCGTTGATAGCACTCAAAAGCCCCTTTATCCACATATAGAGCATGACGAAAAACCCAAGAATGCTGATTATCCATCCTATTACAGGGATAATGTTAATTATGCCTATAGCTAAGCCGGTCAGCATAATTCCAAGCGACTGGCGGATATGGTAACTTGTGAAAGTATCTTTTTTTTTCGCTGTTCATTACAAAAGCGATGATTAAACCTATTACAGTTAAATAGGCAATGATTGCTGAGTTGTCTTTTTTCATTCTTTTGTTACTGTTAATTGTTTTGTAAGTCAATTGTTACAAATCTTATGGTTTTCATCCATTTTAGGATGTCTTCTGCGTATTTCAGTTCTAAGAGGATATTTCCAAAATCTTTTTTATGTCCAAGCAAAACTTTACTTTCTGAAATGCTCAATTTATATTCCTCTCTGTGGCAAATCGTCGCTTTATTGTTCTGTAAACTTTTTATGGATATTAATAAATCATCAGTAAATTGTTTGACGATTTCTTTCGTATCCAGCTGAATTGTTACCAGATCCGAATAGTTGTTGTTTTTGTAAAATAAGATTGATACGGTTTCGGTAGTATCATTCGCCTCTTCATCAATTACTAATTTGTGAGTGCACCTGTAATACGGTTCATCCTGGTTTTCCAAAACATCCAATTCGTTGACTGCAATTACTTGTGAAAATACCGGAATGCTGATTGTAAACAGAGCCAGTGAGATAAGTTTTTTCATTTGTTTATTATTTTTTACATTATTGTCAGATAGCTTGTCCCGATTTATCGGGAGAACACACCATTCCCGATAGCTATCGGGACATTCCCTTGTGTGTCAAGAGTAAATTGGCATGGCTGTTTCATATTTTTTATTTAAAATTTATTCTTTTTTCAAACTCTTACGGTAAATATAATCTGTCATTCAATGACTTGGGTATCGTTTTTTACCAATGGTAGGTTTCTTTTTGTAATTAGTCAATTCCTTTGCAAATTTGGTTTTTCTCTTTTTTTTTATACTTTTATGCCTCTTGTATAATAATTATAACCGTTTGTAAAATTGAAAGTACGAATATCAAAGCCCTGACATATATTTGCAAAAAAATGAATTATGATAAAATGTGTAATTATAGATGACGAGTTAAATGCCATTAAGGCATTGATGCTTGAATTACGAAATTTCAGCGATCGGATAGAGGTAGCCGGGAAATTTACACAAGTGGAGAGCGCCATGGAATTTCTGAAAAACAATGAAGTGGATGTTGTATTTTTGGATATTGAAATGCCGGAAATTAACGGTCTTGATTTTTTGGAACGTTTTCAGCAACGAAATTTTCAAGTGGTTTTCACTACTGCTTACAGTAAATATGCGCTTAAAGCCATTCAGAATGAGGCTGTTTACTACCTGTTGAAACCGGTTGACGTTGGAGAACTCGAAATCTGTATTGAGCGCATAGAGAAAAAATTTTCGAAAGATCATTTTGAAAATAAACTGGACATGGCATTGGATAAATTGAGCCAGATTGAAGGTGTACCGAAAAAAATTAAAATTCAGACTGAAGGGAAGGTAACTTTTTATCATCCGGACGACATACTGTACTGCGAGGGCGATGGGAATTATTGCAAAATATTTTTCACAAACAGAAGTAAAGTGCTGCTATCCAAAAAATTAAAACAAGTTGAGGAAATTCTTCCCGAACCGTTTTTCTATCGCGTACATAATTCTTATATTGTCAATCTGAACAAAATCAAAGCTTACAATAAAAATGATGGTATATTAATAATGGAGAATGATATTAATATTCCTGTTTCAAGAAATAAACGTTCTGAAATACTTGAAAAGTTTTAATGATAGAAATCAAATTTTTTTCTTTTAGTCTGTGGATTTTCACAGCTGCTGTTTTGAGTATATTCTTTGTGATTTCGCTGATGGTGCATTTCACAAACAAAGAAAAACTATTCAGATACTACGCGCTGTATTGTTTTTTCACCCTTCTTTACGTGCTGTACAAGTTCGATTTCGCACCAAATTTCTATTACAAAACGCTGTATTATACCAGCAATAGCTTTGGTATAGCAGTCCAATTGGTGTATCACGCCTATTATTTGTTGTTTGGATTGTTGTTTTTACAGTTAAGCAAATTTAAATCAGGACTAAGTAACATTGTCGAAAAATATGCCTATGCTTTATTAATTGTAGCTTGTTTAATGTTTGTTGAAGGATTTTTCAAAATTATTCCCAGAGCCGTTTACAGAGATTTCTTTTCATACATTTTCCTGCCTGTTCATTTGGGTTTTGCCTTTGTAATTATGGGAATTGTCATTAAAACCAAATCGCAAAGCAAGTATTATTTTATCATCGGGTCTTTGCTTTACATCATATTCGGAATGTCTGCTTATGTTGTATCTTACAATAAGCAATGGTGGAATTTCCCCAATCTGGAGCCTATTGACTTATTTTACATAGCCATTATTCTCGAATGTTTTGTGTTCAGCTACGGTTTGGCCATATTTGTCAAGAGACTGTACAACGAAAAACAATTAGTGCAAAAAGAGTTAGCCGAAGCCCAGCTGCAAGTGCAATTGCGACTTGAAGAAAGAATCGAATTGCAGGAAAAAGAGAAAAAAATTCTTCTGGATGAGAAGCACAAACAAGAGTTGCTTTCAGAAGTACTAAACCTGCAGCAAAAAGTCATGCGTTCGCAGATTAATTCTCACTTTATCTTTAATGTGCTCAATTCCATTAAGCTTTTCATTATGGAAAATGATGTTCAAAAGGCCTATTTTTATCTCAGTCAATTCTCAAAATTTATTCGTCAGGTGCTTGACAATAGCCTGAACGAGTATTCTTCGCTAAAAGAGGAGATGGAAACTATTCACATATACCTGAATATCGAAAAAATGAGGTTTAGCGACAAGTTCCTGTATGAAATCAACGTTTCACCTGACATCCGACTTTCCGATTATCCGTTTCCTGCATTACTCCTCCAGCCTTTTGTTGAAAATGCGCTATGGCATGGTCTGATGACTGTCGATAAAGACGCAGTTCTGAAAGTTGATATACTTCAAAAAGAGGGATATTTAGAAATCATAATTGATGACAACGGAGTGGGTTATAATGCTTCGATTGCAAAAAAAGGGAATGGAAAGGAACATAAATCCCTGGGGCTTTCGTTGATAAATGAGCGTATTTCCCATTTCAATAAACGTACTGAAAGTTATCAGATTGAGTATGAGATAATTGACAAAGCTGATAGAAAAATTGGAGAAGGAACACGAGTAGTAGTCAACCTGAAGGAAAAATCAAAAAATGGAAGAATCAAAATTCAATCCCACGACGAATATATAACCTCCCTTAAAAATCAAACAGAAAGTTAAATAAACATTCTAAAACTACCATTTTATCCAAATGAACCAAAAAAGTAATAAATTTGCAGGTTCAATGTGTAAGTTGATTAATTAGTCATCGATATTGAGAATAATTAAATGTGTAATCATTAAAATCGTCTATGCTCTTTTAGCGTAGCGAGATTTAAGTCAATGTTCAAATAAGAAATCGTAAATATTTTTTTATGTCAGAAATCAAATCTGTTGCTTCTCCGGACTCTAAATCCGCGCTGAGCGACAAAAAACTGTATATCGAGACCTACGGATGTCAGATGAATGTGGCTGACAGCGAGGTTGTTGCGTCTGTAATGGAAATGGA
>CAZIRA010000049.1:0-12539 GCA_964541615.1 uncultured Paludibacter sp. | reverse complement strand
GATGTCAGATGAATGTGGCTGACAGCGAGGTTGTTGCGTCTGTAATGGAAATGGACGGCTATCAGCTGACCGAAAACGAAAAAGAAGCAGACGCTATTTTTATAAATACTTGCTCCGTGCGTGATAATGCCGAGCAAAGAGTGTATAACCGACTGGACAACATCCGAGCGCTGAAGAAAAAGAAGAAAAATCTGGTTATCGGCGTAATTGGCTGTATGGCCGAGCGTGTGAAGGATGATTTGATTGATAATCACGGAGTAAACGTTGTTGCCGGACCTGATTCCTACCTGGATATTCCGAACCTGATGGGAAATGCTGAAAAAGGCGAACGGGCCATCAACGTGGAACTTTCCAAAACAGAAACCTACCAGGATGTAATTCCGACCCGAATCGGGAAAACGATCTCCGGTTTTATCTCCATTATGCGAGGTTGCGACAAGTTCTGTTCGTATTGCATTGTGCCTTACACACGTGGGCGTGAGCGAAGCAGAGATGTGGACAGCATCCTGAATGAACTGAAAGACCTTCAGGCAAAAGGCTATAAAGAAGTGACTCTTCTGGGTCAAAATGTAAACTCTTACAAACTCGAAAAAGACGGCAAAGTGGTGAAATTCCCCGAATTGCTGAAAATTGTTGCCGAATCTGCTCCTGAAATACGCTTCCGATACACCTCTCCACACCCCAAAGATATGTGTGACGACACGCTTCAGGTAATGGCCGATCATCCAAATATCTGCCGGTTTATCCACCTGCCGGTTCAGAGCGGAAGCAATAAAATGCTGCAAGTGATGAATAGAAAATACACTCGTGAATGGTACCTGGAACGTGTAGCCGCTATTCGTCGCTACATGCCTGACTGTACCATCGGAACCGATGTTTTCTGCGGATTCCACAGCGAAACAGAAGAAGATCATCAGCAGACTCTCTCCCTGATGCGGGAAGTTGGTTTTGACCAGGCATTTATGTTCAAATATTCTGAACGTCCCGGAACCTACGCAGCCAAGCGGCTTGTGGACGATGTCCCGGAAGAAGTAAAACTCCGCCGATTGGATGAAATAATCAAATTACAGAACGAGCTTTCAAACGAAAGCAATCAGCGCGACATTGGAAAAGAGTTTGAAGTGCTCGTAGAAGGTTTTTCCAAGCGGTCCAAAGAGCAGCTTTTCGGACGGACATCGCAGAATAAGGTAGTGATTTTCCCACGCGATGGAAGGAAGATCGGCGAAACCATCCGCGTGAAAATCAACAGAGCCAGCTCAGCAACATTATTTGGGGATGTGATAGCTTAATTCAATGTTTTTGCGTATTTTTAGCAGGTAGAAAATTATTCACTTTTTAACTCTGAAAACTATGACAAAAAACATGGGAAAAGTTGACCGGATCATTCGTGTGTTGGCAACTGTTTTATTTTTGGTACTCTATTTCACCAGGGTAGTGTCAGGTACTTTGGGCATTGTTTTGATTGTATTGGCACTCATTTTTCTTATAACAAGCCTCGTGAGTTTTTGTCCGCTGTACAAACTGTTCGGAATAAAAACCACCTGTAAAAGAAAATCTTAAAATCTCATCTTACAATTTGTAAGGGAATTGCAGACAAAAATATGAAATTATTTTAATAGCGGAACTAAAAGTTCCGCTTTTTTATTGCCTGAAAATCAACACACTAAATTGAAAATAATTTCATTTATATTATGGAAAAATTTCCTTATTTTGAAAACTTATTTATATATTTGTGTAGAAAATAATGCTTTTCAAAACAAATAACCAGTGAATATAGACCAATTAAAAGGATTAATTAACGGTGTTGTCCTGAATGAAAACACACAAGGGCAAGAGTTCGGTCATGCTTTCGCATCAGATTTGATGAGCGATGTGCTTCGCTGGCATGCCGAAAACATGATTTTGATTACCGGACTGGCTACTATTCAGACCATCCGCACAGCCGAAGTTTCGGGAATTACCTGCATTGTGCTTGCACGAGGCAAAAAGGTCACCGAAGATATGCTCGAACTGGCAAAAGAGAGCAATATCGCCATCGTCACTTCGCCTGAGTCTATGTTCGAAATTTCTGGTAAACTCTATGAAAAAGGGATAAAACCGCTTTATTGATGCAATTGCAGTTTGAAATACAGGGTGGTGATTTCAGTGCGGCCGGCGAGGCCAGCTCCGAAGTCAAGAAAACGTTGAAGCAACTCAACATTCCGCCTCAAACCGTCCGCCGTATTGCCGTGGCGCTTTATGAATCGGAGGTAAATGTAGTTGCACATGCTTATCGGGGAACGATGAATGTGGATATTTCTCCTATGCGAATCTTCATTCAGATCCAGGATGAGGGTCCGGGCATACCCGATATTGACAAAGCAATGGAAGAAGGATTTTCAACGGCATCAGACAAAGTTCGTGAAATGGGCTTTGGAGCCGGAATGGGACTCCCCAACATCAAAAGAAATTCAGATGAAATGCGCCTTACTTCCACACCGGGAAAAGGTACTATGCTTGAATTGACAGTTAACTTTTAATATACTATCCGAAAATGCCAAACCCGCACTATGTGCATGCCATACAGATCAATACGGATAAGTGTACTGGCTGTTCTCACTGCATGCGTGTCTGTTCTACACAAGCCATCCGGATTGTAGATGGCCATGCCCGCATTATGCCGGAGCGTTGTGTGGATTGTGGCGAATGTTACAGCGTTTGTCCGGTAGCAGCTGTGTATGTTAAATCTGATGCACTCGAAACGCATCTGAACCGGTATGTGTATAAAATTGCGTTGGTTCCATCGGTCTTTTTCGGTCAGTTTCCTACCAAATATTCTGTTTCACAAATTTCTGCTGCCATCCGTGAACTCGGCTTCAACGAAGTGTTTGAAGTGGAGCACGCCGTTGATTTTGTAAAAGAAGAATACAAAACAAAAGCCGAAGAAACTTCTGGCATCCGTCCGGTCATTAGCTCGTTCTGTCCTTCGGTAGTAAGGCTGATTCAGGTAATGTTTCCTTCGCTTACAGAAAATATCTTCAATCTAAAAGCTCCACATGACTTAGCGGCTATTTATTTGCGGGATATAAATTCCAATACCAATATAAATCCCGAAGACATCGGTGTATTTTACATTTCACCGTGTGCATCGAAAATTGTGGCGGCAAAAGCTCCCGAAGGCGAGCCCGAATCGCCAACCGACGTGGTGCTGAACATGAAAGAATTCTACAACAAGGTTTATAAAAAAATCATTCATTCCAAGAAAATAGAAGAAGTAAAAAGGAGTTCCACCACAACGCCCGATGCAATAAAATGGGCGCTATCTGGTACCGAAAGGGAGTATTTCAAGGGACGGAGCCTGGCTATCGACGGAGTAGAAAACGTGATAAAATTTTTGGAAAAGTTAGAATCGGGACATATTTCGGACATTGATTTTTTGGAATTACGCGTGTGCGATCAAGGCTGTGCCGGAGGAATTCTTTGTCCGGGAAACAGATTTCTGACCGTAGAGCGAATTGGCGAGAGAGAAAAGACTTTACGGGAAAGACTGGTTGAAAACGAAGTGATTGCAAATCCGCTGATGAATCACAAAGTGCAGTTACATGAAGTTTGCAAAACAGAAACTATCAAACCTCGCGAAAGCATGCTTTTGGATGAGAATTTGGAAGTTGCATTGACAAAAATGCAGCAAATCAAAACGCTCAATTCGTATCTGCCCGGATTTGATTGTGGTGCTTGCGGTGCGCCGACCTGCAAAAGTCTGGCAGAAGACATTGTAAAAGGACAGGCAGGAATGTCGTATTGTGTTTTCGTACAGCGCATGATGGAGAAAAACTATAAATTAAGTCCTGAACAGGCGTTTCAGACAATTGAAAAAATCTGGGGTAAGGACAGACTCAATAAATACAAAGATAATGGAGAAAAAGAATCTTAAAAAACTGATTGAAGAGCTTGATTTCAAATGCGTATCAGGTGAAAAACTGCTTGATAAAGAGCCAAAATGGGCTTATGTGTCCGATCTCCTGAGCGATGTGATGGGAAAAGCACAACCACAAATGATTTGGATTACTTCGCAGATTCATAAAAACATTGTTGCGGTGGCTTCTCTCATTGAATTGAGCGCCATCGTAATCGTTAACGAGCGAAAACCCGATGAAGATATGCTGAAACTGGCAGAAGAAGAGGGGGTTGTAGTACTTACATCCGACAAACCCGCATTTGAAACAGCGGGAATGCTGTATAATTATCTGGCCCCCTGAATCCTGAAGGAGAAAAGTGAAGTTTTCTAAAAGAACATAAAATGTTTTGTTCCATAAAATTACAGGAAATTGTTTGATTCAGATTACAAGAAGTCTCTTTCAGGGGATTTAGGGGCGGAGATAGAGGGCAGCTTCAAAGCCGACCTTCATATTCACACATGCCTTTCGCCGTGCGGTGATTTGGAGATGAGTCCGCGAAATATCATTCAAACTGCGAAAGAAAAAGGATTAGACATCATTGCCATCACAGACCACAACTCCACCAGAAATGTGAAAACCTGCATGGAGTTGGGAGATAAAAACAACCTGTTCGTCATCGGCGGATGCGAAATTAATACACAGGAAGAAGTCCATTGCCTGGCTTATTTCCCTGATTTGGAAAAACTGGATGAGTTTCAGAATTTCTTGGATGAACATTTACCGGACATAAAGAATAATCCGGATATTTTTGGACATCAGGTGGCAGTAGATGAAGATGACAATATTATATATGAAGAAGAAAAAGCGCTGATTATGGCTCTGGATATTGATATCGAGTCGGTTTCTGAAAAAGTTTTGTCAATGGGTGGAATTTTCATTCCCGCGCACATTGACAGGTCTAAAAACAGCATTTTCAGCCAGCTCGGATTTATTCCTTTCGATCTGAAATACAGCGCATTGGAAATTTCGTGGCGGACTAGTGTCGAAAAATTCATTGAGAAATATCCAAAACTGAATAAAGCGCATTTTATCCGGTGTTCGGATGCACATTATTTGGAGGATATCGGAAAAGTATATACCGAGTTGAAAATGGAAAAACCGGATTGGGAAAATTTTGTAAAGGCAATATGGTAGACCTGGCAATGCACATGATGGATATAGCTCAAAATTCAATCCGCGCCGAAGCCCGGAATATTGAGATTTTTATCCTTGAAAATTCTGAAAACAATAGTCTTATATTTTCTGTGAAAGACGATGGGTGCGGGATGAGTGAGGAGATGATAAAAAAGTTGTCCGATCCGTTTTTTACCTCCCGCACTACCCGTAAAGTGGGCCTGGGTGTCCCTTTTTTAAAGATGACAAGTGAGCAGACGGGCGGATATCTGGAGGTGAAATCAGAAATCGGCATAGGAACAGAAATTAAAGCCGTGTATAAAACGGACAATCCGGACTGCATCCCCCTGGGCGATTTGGCGGGCTACCTGATTTTATTGTTGATTGGAAATCCGGAGTTGAATTTCAAATTCTGCTATCAGTTAGACGATGAAAAATTTGAGATAAGCACTCCGGAATTAGCTGAGAACGGAATTGATGACTTGCAGAGTTATGAAATTTCATCAGCCGTTAAAGAATTTATCAATGAAAATTTGAAAGAAATTTTCAAAAAAAAGAAACAAAATCAGTTTTTTTGTTAGACAGGTTTTTTGAACTAAGACACTTTGACGACTGACAGCGTTCATTCGCCATATGTAATTGGGCTTAACTATATTAATTAACTATTAATCATACCAGGTAAACTATGGAAAAAATCAAAACATTGGCAGATTTAAAACGCATGCAAGAGGCTTTCAAATCAAAAGTAGATTTGAGATCCAAAGCCGGACGGGCGGAAAGTCTTGTCCAGGTAAAAGTGGCAATGGCGACCTGTGGGATCGCTTCGGGCGCCAAAGAGGTAATGGAATTTTTTGTTGAACAACTTGAAAAACGAAACATCGAGGCCGTTGTAACTCAGACCGGATGCATGGGATATTGCTACGCAGAGCCAACCATCGAAGTGAAACTTCAAAACTCAGATCCGGTAGTGTTTGGTTTCGTGGACTTAAAAAAAGCCGACGAAATCATTGAGCGTTACATCAAAACCGGAGAGCTGGTAGATGGAATTATTCCAAAAAATTATGAAACAATTTATTAAAATGGAGGATTTGTAAATGACTAAATACAAAATGCACGTTTTGATTTGCGGTGGAACAGGATGCCAATCGTCAAACAGCGAGGCAATTTTCTACAATTTGAACAGAGAATTGACCGTGCGAGGACTGTATGAAGAAGTTCAGGTAATCCGTACCGGATGCTTTGGATTTTGTGAGAAAGGTCCTATTGTCAATGTTCTGCCCGACAATACATTTTACGTAGAGGTAAAACCCGAAGATGTAGTGGAAATCATTGACGAACACATCATCAAGGGCCGTCGTGTAAATCGCTTGCTATACACCAATCCCGAAACAGATGAGCACGTACCCGACTCAAAACACATGGGATTTTACAAAAAACAGCTTCGCATCTCACTGCGGAATTGCGGACTGGTTGACCCCGAAAACATTGAAGAATCAATAGCCCATGAGGCTTATCAGGCACTTGGAAAAGTGCTTACTGAAATGACTCCGGATCAAGCTATTGATGTTATAAAACAATCCGGTCTTCGCGGACGCGGGGGAGGCGGTTTCCCGACCGGACTAAAATGGGAAATTACCAAAAAGAGTATTTCTGATAAAAAATATGTGGTTTGTAATGCCGACGAAGGCGATCCGGGAGCATTCATGGACCGCTCCATCCTGGAAGGCGATCCGCATTCTATACTCGAAGCTATGGCCATTTGCGGTTACTGCATCGGTGCCGACGAAGGCTTAATTTACATCCGTGCCGAATATCCGCTGGCCATCAAACGGCTGAAAATAGCTATCAGGCAAGCGGAAGAATACAGCCTGCTCGGAGACGATATTCTTGGTACAGGATTTAATTTCAAAGTAAAACTACGCTACGGAGCCGGCGCATTTGTGTGCGGTGAAGAGACTGCACTCATCCATTCCATGGAAGGCAAACGCGGCGAACCAACCAATAAACCGCCGTTCCCATCCGTGAAAGGCTATCTGGACAAACCTACCAATGTGAACAACGTGGAGACATTTGCCAATATTCCTGCTATTCTTCTCAAAGGTGCGGAATGGTTTTCGTCCATCGGAACCGAAAAATCTAAAGGTACAAAAGTATTTGCTTTGGCCGGAAAAATCAACAACGTTGGGTTAATCGAAGTTCCAATGGGTATTACGCTTCGCGAAATTATTTTCGAAATCGGCGGTGGCATCAAAGGAGGTAAAAAATTCAAAGCCGTTCAGACGGGAGGCCCGTCAGGAGGTTGCCTCACCGAAAAGCACCTGGACACCCCGATCGACTACGACAACCTGCTTCAAGTCGGCTCCATGATGGGTTCGGGAGGTATGATTGTGATGGACGAAGACGATTGCATGGTTTCTGTGGCCAAATTCTATCTCGATTTCATCGTGGAGGAAAGTTGTGGAAAATGTGCTCCCTGCCGGATTGGAAACAAGCGGCTAAATGAAATACTTTCAAAAATCTGTGATGGAAACGGGACACAGGAAGACATTGAACGATTGAGAAACCTGAGCAATGTGATTAAAGATACTTCGCTTTGCGGACTCGGTCAAACTTCCCCCAATCCGGTACTTTCTACGCTGGCAAATTTCGAGGAAGAATACTACGAACACGTTCACGACAAGAAATGTCGTTCGGGACATTGTAAAAGTCTGCTTTATTATGTCATCGATGAGGAAGCTTGCATCGGCTGTATGCTTTGCGTACGAAACTGTCCGGTAAACGCTATTACAGGAGAAAGAAAACAGTCGCACTTTATACATCAGGATAAATGCATCAAGTGCGGCGTTTGTATGGAGAAATGTAAATTTGATGCCATTCACTTGACTCCGGAGTATCAGTTGACTGAATAGACATCAGATGTCGGATATCAGACGTCAGACAACAGACAACAGACAACAGACAACAGACAACAGACGTAAGAGATCAGATACAAGATTTAAAACATATTATTAAAAACAATATAAATTTTAAATTTAATAGATAATAATCAGATTTTGAAACGAAAGCTTGAATTTTGAAATCCGAAATCTGTAATCCGAAATCCGAAATCAATTAAAGATATGCATAACTTTAAGAAATTAAATATTTGGCAGAAATCAATGGATTTGGTTACTCAAATTTATGTTTTGACGGCTGACTATCCAAGTTCTGAAATTTATGGAATTACATCTCAAACAAGAAGATCTGCGGTTTCAATACCATTAAACATTTCAGAAGGATCTGCGAAATCGAGTAATAAAGATTTTTCAAGATTTCTTGAAATGGCAATTGGATCTTCTAATGAATTGGAAACTGTACTGATAGTTGCTAAAAATGTAGGTTTCATAAATGAAAAAATATTAGAAGAATACTCCGAAAAGATTATTACATTAAGAAAAATGATTTCAAAATTTAAAGATACTCTAAAGGAAGATTAACCTATGGATGACAGAATTCAGGCATCTGATGTCTGAAATCTGTTGTCTGATATCTAAAAATAATATGGAAAAAATACAATTAACAATAGATAATAAAACAATAGAAGTCGAGAAGGGTACTACGGTGTTGAAAGCTGCACGCCAGGTGGGAATTGAAATTCCTACACTATGCCACATGGAACTTCACAATATGGGAATTGAAAACAAACCGGGCGGATGTCGTATCTGCGTGGTGGAGGTGGAAGGTCGTCGAAATCTGGCGCCATCCTGCATCACGGAAGCTGCTCCCGGAATGGTCATTAATACACATACCATCCGCGTGCTGAATGCACGGAAAACAGTGCTCAAACTCATTGCGTCAGACCATCCGTTCGACTGCCTGGTGTGTGCTAAGTCCGGCGACTGCGAACTGCAAAGTCTTGCCATTCATTTTGGCCTTCGGGAAATTCCCTATCAGGGCGAGAAATCAACCTACCGAAAAGATTTGTCTCCCTCTATTATTCGCGAAGTGGATAAATGCGTCATGTGTCGCCGTTGCGAGATGATGTGCAACGAGGTGCAGACTGTCGGTGCATTGTCGGCTGTGAACCGCGGATTCATGTCAGTAGTGGCTCCCGCCTTTGAAATGGACCTCGAAAAATCGCCTTGTACCTACTGCGGACAGTGTGTTTCAGTATGTCCTACAGGAGCATTGACAGAAGTGGATCACACCAATGACGTGCTACGTGTGCTAAGCGATCCGAACAAAACGGTTATAGTACAAACTGCACCATCCGTTCGTGCTGCATTGGGCGAAGAATTTGGATTGGACCCGGGAACATTGGTTACAGGAAAAATGGTGTCAGCTCTCCGTGAACTTGGTTTCAACTATGTTTTCGACACAGATTTTGCTGCCGATCTTACCATTATTGAAGAAGGAACTGAACTCCTTGGAAGATTAAAAAGCCATTTGAATGGAGATGAAAATGTGAAGTTGCCGATTCTGACCTCTTGCTGTCCGGGCTGGGTGAATTTCTTCGAGCATAATTTCCCTGACTTGCTGGATGTTCCTTCAACAGCAAAATCACCACAGCAGATGTTTGGCGCTATTGCAAAAACTTATTTTGCGGATAAAATCGGCGTAAACCGAAAAGATTTGATCGTAGTTTCCATCATGCCTTGTCTGGCAAAAAAATACGAATGTCAGCGGGATGAATTCAAAGTGGACGGTAATCCGGATGTTGACTTCTCCATGTCAACCCGCGAATTGGCGCACTTTATCAAACAGGCAAACATCGACTTTATGAATCTTCCCGATGCAGATTTCGATGCTCCGCTTGGTGAGTCCACCGGAGCCGGAGTTATTTTCGGGAATACGGGTGGTGTAATCGAAGCGGCCTGCCGTACAGCGTATGAATTATTTACAGGAAAAACGTTGGAAAAAGTTGAATTCCACGAACTTCGAGGTATCGAGGGAATCCGCTCAGCTACGATTGATTTTGACGGACTGCCTGTGAATATTGGAATTGCTCACGGATTGGGCAATGCCCGAAAACTGCTGAATGAAGTTCGTGCAGGACGATCCAAGTATCACGCCATTGAGATTATGGCATGTCCGGGCGGTTGCATTGGTGGTGGCGGACAGCCGTTCCACCACGGTCACAGCGAAATTCTAAAAGCAAGAGCGGGAGCCATTTATTCCGAAGACGAGCGGAAAACTCTCCGTAAATCGCACGAGAATCCGTACATCGTTAAGCTTTACAAAGAATTTTTGGGAGAACCCGGCGGACATAAAGCACATTCGCTTCTGCACACTCATTATTACGATAAGAGCGTGGAAGTTACGATTGAGCATTAACCCCTTAAAAAGTAAGACCGAGTTTGGTTTTTATTAATTTTCAATGAATAAAACAGCAATATAATCCTGATAAATGTAGAATTACGAACTCCAACTCCCCGTTCAGGCTACGCCGCTAGCTCAGCCGAACGGGGATGGGGGCAAAAACTTAAGATTATGACAGTGCAAACAATGCCCGAAAATAAATTAGAAGTCAAGATAAAATTATCTGACGAAAAAATTGAGAAAATCAATGAGATCTGCGAAAGTTTTGATAATGATCCCGGCGAACTGATCAATGTGCTCCACGAAACGCAAGTGACCTACGGCTACCTGCCTGCCGAAGTGCAGGAAGTGATAGCGCACAATTTGAATATTTCGGTGGCGCATGTGTATGGAGTGGTGACTTTCTATTCGTTTTTCACCATGGTGCCGAAAGGTGAACACCCGATTTCTATCTGCCTGGGAACGGCTTGCTACGTGCGAGGTGCCGAAAAAATTCTGGATGAATTCAAAAAGGAGCTGAATATCAAAGTGGGCGAAACAACTGCCGACAAAAAATTCTCCATCAGTTGCCTGCGCTGTGTGGGTGCATGCGGGCTTGCGCCTGTGGTGATGGTGGGAGAGAAGGTGTACGGACGTGTGTCGCCGGATGGTGTGAGAGCTATTTTAGATGAATACAAATGAGATTTACGATTGAAATTGTACGAGTTTTAGATTTTGATTCTCATATTTCAAAAGGGATTGAAGAAAATTTCAGTCCCTTTTGCTTTTTCTTTAAAATGGAGTTACTTTTACAAAAAAATCTGTACTATGAGAACAAAACTATTTTTACCAATTTTGATGCTGTCAGTATTTTCCGTTTTTTCTCAACATAATGACAGCACGCTTTTGAAGGAAATTCAGAAACTAAACAACAAACTCGATGATTACAGGCATACATTTGATCAGATTTTGAAAAATGTGGACGATGTGCTGTGGTTTGAGCGGGTGAGCGATGTGGCACATATAGACAAAGTGCGGATTGCATCCACGCCTCGTTGGAAGCCGAGAACGCCCGATGACCGATTTGCAGGAAATAAATTGCAGATTTACGCCTACGTTTTTATTCCCAAAAATATTAGTTCCAAACAAAAATACCCGCTGATTGTCCTTCCGCACGGCGGTGTACATGCCGATTTCACCACGTATCACACGCACATTGTTCGTGAAATGGTGGCGCAGGGATACATTGTGGTGGCGCCGGAATACCGTGGCAGTACGGGTTACGGCAAAACATACTATGAAAACATCGATTACGGGGGTCGAGAGAATGACGATGCACTGGCCAGTCGTGATTATATGCTTGAAAATTATAGTTTTGTAGACAAAGACCGAGTGGCGGTGGTGGGTTGGAGCCACGGCGGAATGATAGCGCTGATGCAGATTTTACAACATCCTGAGGCGTACAAATGTGCCTTTGCAGGAGTGCCGGTAAGCGATTTGCACAATCGGCTTGGCTCACACGATGCAAGTTACACCGAGTATTTTTCGGCCGATTATTTTATCGGACAGACACCGCATGAAAATCCGCAGGAATACACCCGCCGATCGCCTACGCACTACGCCAAAAACCTCCAAACTCCGCTCCTTATCCACACCAATACGAACGATAACGATGTGTACGTGGAGGAAGTGAAACTGATGATTGACAGCCTGAAATTTCACGGAAAGGAATTTGAATACCGGATTTTTGAAAATTCATCCGGCGGACACAGTTTTGACAGGATTGACATGAAGGAAGCAACCGATATTCGGTACACTATCTACAAATTTCTGGAAAAACATCTTAAACCGCCCAAACCGTTTAAATCTCCTGCAGAAATGCGAAAAGCGGGCTATGGGTTTAATTGATTTTTTTAAAATGCTTCGAATTCCCCTGCACGCTGTACCCGATCCGATGCCCGATGACTTGCAGTGATTTTTCGAGATTTTTCAGATCATCTTCCCTGCTTTGACCGGAGACAGGCTTGTTTTCGTAGAGAAAATAATCGTCACGGTATTTTCGTGGTGTGATATTGGGCATCAGCACATTGGCGCCAATTTGTATGGCTCGAATGCGGGCGTTTTTCTCAATGGATTGCAGGGCGGTGGTGGATGCGATGTTGATGTCGGGCATTAGAATGCGTAAAACCGCAACCATCTTCAGTGCCAGAT
>CAZIRA010000048.1:0-18222 GCA_964541615.1 uncultured Paludibacter sp. | reverse complement strand
CAGTATATGACATTTTATAAAATTGAGGGAGAAAATTTCGTATGTTTTACAACAAAATGTGATGAATATCCGAGCATTGTTATGTACTCAAATTAAAAGTTTTAAAATGAAGATTCTGCATAAATTCTTTTTCATACTTACTTGTGTATCAATTTTAACTATTGGTCAGGCTGTTGGGCAAAAGCAATTCACGGTTGTACTTGATGCCGGCCACGGCGGGCACGATGCAGGTGCGATTGGGACTTACATGCGTGAAAAAAACATCAACCTGGCTGTATCGCTGAAACTTGGAAGCTTAATCAACGAGAATTATCCTGATGTGAAAGTGGTTTATACCCGTAAAACGGATGTGTTCATTCCGCTTCAACGCAGGGCTGATATAGCCAACGAGAACCACGCCGATATATTCATCAGCATCCACACCAATGCCGTGAAATCAAGGACAACATTTGGTACAGAAACTTTCGTGCTGGGTCTGGCAAAATCTAATTCAAACCTGGAAGTGGCGATGAAAGAAAATGCTGTAATCACGCTGGAAGATGACTACAAAACGAAATACCAGGGATTTGATCCAAATTCTGTCGATTCGTACATCATGTTTGAATATATGCAGGACCGCTACCTGGATAAAAGCCTGCAACTGGCCACGCTGATTGAAGATCAATTCAAAAGGAAGAAACGTTACAGTCGTGGCGTGAAACAGGCCGGGTTCTGGGTATTACACAAATCGGCCTGTCCAAGCGTTTTAGTGGAACTGGGATTTGTATCTAATATTTCTGAGGAAAAATTTCTGAGCACCGGCGAAGGTCGTGATGAGCTGGCTGACGCTATATTTAAAGCTTTCGAAGCATACAAGAGAGACTACGACCGCAAATCTGGCATTACTCCTGCTGCTGGTAGTCCGGTTGTCAACCGTGATTCAGATAATGTGGCAAAAGAAACCATCAAAGTTCAGGAGGTACCATCAGACAATGTGATTTTCAAAATCCAGCTCTTCGCACTTGAAAGATTGCTTCAAAATAACCATTCAGCTTTCAAAGGATTGAAAAATGTGACCTATTATAAAGAAGGGAGTTTTTACAAATATACTTACGGCGAATCGACCACTTTTGATGAGATAGAAAAGACAAGAAAGGAGATAGCAGGAAAGTTTCCGAGCGCGTATATCATCGGTTTCAGGGGAGATAAAAAAATAACTGTCAGTGAAGCCATTAAAGCTAATTCTGAAAAATAAAAGACCTTAACATCAACAAGTTCTACTTATCGAATGAAATATTGGTATAAATTTTTGATTTTGTCCTTTTTCATCTGAAACCGGCCTGTTTTAAGACTCTGTTATTTAGAACTATTAAATATAATGCAAATTTGGAATTATTTTTTTGATAGAATTGAAACATCTGTAAAACAGAGTAATCAGTATTATTTTTCAAAAAATAATAAATTTTGGCTTTAAATTGTTAATAGATTAATAATCAACCGAATTTGAAAAATTAAAAAAATCATAACACTAACTATCAATACATTACAATATTTAATTGATTATCAGTAGATTATAAGTTTTTTAAACACCAAAAAAATAAATAGATTTGTTTATATAGAATATTTTTTAGAATTTTGTAAAGCAGAAATAACCAACTTTTAGTTGAAGATATTCTGAATAAGAATATATTTATAGTAACTCGGCCCAAGGTCGAGTTTTTTATCCCAAAATTTTATATTTTAACATGATTAACAAGCACGAGCAGTTGTGGATTAGTTGTTTGAGTATTATAAAGGACAATATTAATGAAGCCTCCTATAATACATGGTTTGCTCCTATTGTACCCATTAAATTTG
Organism: uncultured Paludibacter sp.; assembly: GCA_964541615.1. GTDB lineage: Bacteria > Bacteroidota > Bacteroidia > Bacteroidales > Paludibacteraceae > UPXZ01. Next base: position 16,386 of record CAZIRA010000048.1, on the reverse strand, counting down.
AGAACAAGGTTTTTGTTTTACAGGTTCCCAGTCAGTTTTTCGTTGAATATATCGAAGAAAAATACATCGATCTGCTTAGCATGTCGCTTACCCGTGTAGCCGGAACAGGAACCAGACTTGAATACCGCGTGCTTATAGATCAAAACACTGGTACCGGAACTCAAATTCCAAGTACTGCCGAACAGAAAACCCGTCATTTCGGCGGAAATCATGTGAAAGTAAACACGATTGTTTCTCCTTACCAGAAAATTCAGCTTCCGGAAATCGATCCTCAGTTGAATCCTTCATACAATTTTAATAATCTAATTGAAGGAAAAAGTAACAAACTGGCTCGCACAGCCGGCGTAAGCATTGGTAATGATCCGGGAAAAACAATTTTCAATCCGCTTTTTGTATATGGTAAGTCAGGTGTGGGAAAAACTCACCTTGCCAACGCTATCGGAGTGATGACCAAACAGCTTCATCCGGAAAAACGTGTGCTTTATGTATCGGCAAATACTTTTCAGATTCAATATACCGATGCTGTCAGAAACAATACGCAAAATGATTTTCTGAATTTCTATCAAACCATCGATGTATTATTGATTGACGATATTCAGGAAATTTCCGGAAAAACGGGTACTCAAAACACGTTTTTTCACATATTTAACCACCTGCATCAAACCGGAAAACAACTTGTTTTGACATCTGACCGTTCTCCGCTCGAAATGGTCGGCATGGAACAGCGACTACTCACCCGCTTTAAATGGGGACTTTCAGCAGAAATTGAAAAACCTGATTTTGATCTCAGAAAATCGATTCTGCAAAATAAAATTTACCGCGACGGACTTGAAATACCTGAAAATGTGGTGGATTACATTGCTGAAAATGTGGTGGACAACGTACGCGACCTGGAAGGTGTTTTGATTTCGATACTTGCCCACTCTACGCTTACCAATATGCCGATTGACATTAATCTGGCAGAAAAAGTAATCAGCCGGATTGTAAACATCACTCCGAAAGTGATGACGGTGGAACATATCCGCGATACCGTGTGTGATTATTTCAAACTTTCGTTAGATGCCATTTCCACAAAATCAAGAAAAATGGAAGTAGTTCAGGCAAGACAAATTGCCATGTATTTCTCAAAAATGCTGACAAAGAATTCGCTTTCATCGATTGGGATGCACATCGGCAAAAGAGATCATGCCACCGTTCTTCACGCTTGCAAAAAAGTGGAAGACCTGATTGAAACCGACAAGCATTTCAGGAAAGATGTAGAAGAAATTGAAGAAAGACTAAGGAAATAGAGACGTTGATTATAACGTCTTTTTTTTATATTTCTTCCTGAAAATTTTCCTCAAATTCAAAAAAAATTGTACTTTTACAACAGAAATATAAAAACAAGAAAAAACATGATTTTCAAATTTACAATCCTTTCGGATGAAGCCGAAGACTTTATCAGGATTATAGAAATTGATTCAGAAGCCACTTTTTTTGATCTGCACAATGCGATTTTGGATTCAGCTGGTTACGAAAAAAATCAGATGACTTCGTTTTTCCTTTGCTCCGATGATTGGGAAAAAGGACAGGAAGTTACATTGGTAGAAATGGAGTCAAGTTCGGAATACGACAACCTGGTGATGGAAGATACTCAGCTTGACGAACTTCTTGACGATGAGAAACAAAAACTCCTCTTCGTTTTCGATATGATATCTGACCGTGCATTTTTCATGGAATTAACTGAAATGATTCCGGGTAAAGATTTGAAAAAAGCGGTGGTTAAGTCAGCTACCGGAAAAGCCCCGGTTCAATTGATCGACAGCTTTGATTTTGTTCCTGCTCCACAAAAAGGCGCTCAACTTCCATCGGATGAAAATTTTTACGGCGATGAAGATTTTGAACTGGACGAATTGGACGAAGAAGGTTTTGGTGATTTGAGTTTTGACGATGCAAGCCTCTTTGACGACCCGAAATTCTAAGAAACTTATAAACATAATTACAGACAGAAAATATTTCCAGGGAAATGTTTTCTGTTTTTGTTTAGACTACAAGACCGCCAAATCTCCATTGAGAAAGATTTCTTTAACTTAAAAAAAAACGACAACTAAATTCTCAACACAAAAATAAATTCTAAATAATTCTTTAGATCAAAAGATCACGACATATATCGTCGGTGGAATTAGTGATAGTTTCAATGAAAACTTTAATCGTCATTCTTGGTCCAACAGGTGTTGGGAAAACGAATATCAGCTTGCGTTTAGCTGAAAAATTTGTTTGCCCGATTGTTTCGTCCGATTCACGGCAGTTTTACCGCGAATTGAAAATCGGGACAGCCTCTCCAACAGAAAAGGAACTCGCACGAGCAAAGCATTATTTTATCGGAACTCACTCCATTTTTGATGAATACAATGCCGGTCAATATGAAATTGATGCGGTAAATCTGCTGGATGAATTATTCCAAAAGCACGAAACGGTATTGCTTGTGGGCGGTTCTATGATGTATATTGATGCCGTTTGCAAAGGTTTTGATGATATACCATCGGTGGATGCAGAAACAAGGGAATTTTGGCAAAAGGAGTATGCAGAAAAGGGACTAAAATTTATTCAAAACAAACTGAAACAGCTGGATGAAAAGCATTACAACGAAGTGGATCTGAAAAATCCGAAGCGGTTGATTCATGCATTGGAAATATGCACGGTGACCGGAAAGTCCTATTCAGATTTACGAACCGGCGAACGGAAAAAGCGAAATTTCAATATCCTTAAAATCGGTTTGAACCGGCCCCGACCGGAGCTGTACGAGCGGATAAACCTTCGCGTGGACAAAATGGTGGAAGACGGATTAATAGAGGAAGCCAGCCAATACTACGGATTTAAGCATCTAAACACCTTGAATACTGTAGGTTACAAGGAATTATTTGCTCATTGGGATGGTGAATTTGATCTGGATTTTGCTATCAATCTGATCAAACAAGACAGTCGCAGGTATGCTAAAAGGCAGTTGACCTGGTTTAATCGTGACGAAGAAATCAACTGGTTTCATCCGGAAGATGAAGATTTAGTCATTCAGTTTATAGAAAATAGTTTACAAAAATAAATGATGCAGATTTATCAGGATATATCACTGAAACCCTTCAACACGTTTGGAGTGGATGCTAAAACGAAGTTTTTTGCGGAATACGATTCGGTGGATGAACTGAAAGAACTTTTTCAGTCAGATTCGGTAAAAAACAACCGTTTACTTCATATCGGGAGTGGAAGTAATTTGCTGTTTTTGAATGACTTTGACGGGATTATTCTTCATTCTAAAATACAGACAATTGAAATAGTTGAGGAGGATATGTTTTCTGTACTTCTTCGGGTCGGATCAGGAATGAATTGGGATGATTTCGTGGCACTCTGTGTAGAAAACAATTACTACGGCATTGAAAATCTGTCACTTATTCCCGGAGAAGTAGGCGCTTCGGCTGTACAAAATATAGGTGCATACGGCGTAGAAGTTAGAGATGTTATTGAAAAAGTAGAATTTGTTGAAATTGAATCGTTTAAATCCAAATCGTTCTCAAACAAAGAGTGCCGTTACAGCTATCGGAAAAGCATTTTCAAAGAAAAATTAAAAGGAAAAGTTATTATTACACACGTTTCATTCCGTTTGAAAAAAGAGCCGGGTTATGTTCTTGATTACGCTCATTTGAAAGATGCTGTTTTAAAAAACGGAGAGATAAATCTGGCTAACGTCCGCAAAACAGTCATTGAAATCCGTGAAAGCAAGCTCCCGAATCCCGAAGTTTTAGGAAATGCCGGCAGTTTCTTCATGAATCCGATTATCCCGAAATCTCAGTTTGATAAATTGCTCCCCTCCTACCCAACTATGCCTCACTACAACGTTTCAGAAAACGAAGTGAAAGTTCCTGCAGGATGGCTGATTGAACAATGTGATTTAAAAGGAAAGCAGTTCGAAAAAGTGGGCATTTATCACAAACAGGCACTTGTAATTGTAAATCTTGGTGGCGCTACCGGTGAAGATATTGCTACCGTGGCTTCGCTGGTGCAAATTACGGTGAAGAAACGTTTTGGGATTGAATTGGTGCCGGAGGTGAATTTTATAGGCCCCTCCTTACCTCCCCGAAGGGGTGGAATGTGCGTCTGACAACCACAATAACCACAAAAAAACATTCTCTCCTTTCACGCGAGAAGAACAGATTCCTCAAAATTTATTCATTTTCAGTTTTGCAAATTTTTAAAAGCCTCCATTTCGGGGAGGTTTCGAGGGGAAGCCAACCACGCATTATAATACCGCACATCGCCGGTGACTTCCTCACCTATCCATTCCGGTTTTTCGAAGGATTCATCTTCGGATTCAAGTTCGAGTTCGGCGATTGTTAATCCATTGTGAACACCGTGAAAAATATCTACTTCAAATGTTTTCCCCTTGAAAACGACTTCATAACGGGTTTTATCGATGATATATTCATCACAAAGTTCAAATAGTTGTTCGGCATCAGAAAGCGTAATCTCCTTCTCCCACTCAAAACGGCTGAAACCATTTTCGTTAGCTTCGCTTTTGATGGTGATGTAGCCTTTGTCACCTTTGGTGCGGATACGAACGGTTTTCTCTTTCGAAGTAAGGAGGTAGCCTTGTTTGATTTTAAATTTCCTGCTCGAAATTTTCTCAAAAAAATGACTTACCAAAGATTCATTTTTTGGGAGTTTCACGAGAAATTTCCTTTCTATTTCGATATTTTTATTCTCCATGTTTCAATAATTATTTTCTTTTACAAACCTCCGGCAAATTGTTTTGAAAGCACAATATTTGCACAATTCAATCTCCCCGCACTGCACAAAAGGGACCTCGGGATCAAAAAGTTCTTCGATGGTTTCGGTCAACCTCCCTACAAATTCCTCTTTAAAATCAATGAAATTTTCCACAAACTCATTGACTCCGCGTTGAGGATTCAAAATGAGTTTTGTTTCAAAATTGCTTTTGAATAGCTCTTTGATTTTTAGCACTTCGGGAATCAAATTTGATGTTCCATTATCCATTTCATAAAGCAGGCAATAGAGCAAAGTCTGAAAAACAGCCTTCGGTCTGTCTTTATTATTTCTTTCAAAAATATGCTCCAATGACTTGAATTTCAACAAATCGCTACCGGTTTTGTAGTCCAAAATCCGAATCATTCCCTCTTTTTCATCCACACGGTCAATAGATCCTTTCAAATTCACGTAAACCGAATTTTCATTAATCGGGAACCGAACAAACATTTTGGCTTCGGACTGAATGTATTTGAAAGGTGTACGATCAGCATCAACTTCCAAAATCTTTTCCACAAACTTCCTGATTACCTTTGCATTAAGCAGATATTTTCCTTCCAGTTCAAAATCAACTTCCTCATTATCGCCTTTCTTGAAAAACTCTTTGGTAAAAGCACGTTTGATGGTTTTCTCGACAATCAATTGGTTTTTCCGCAGTTCATCCAACTCAATCTTCTGTACCATTTTTCCAACAAACGGCTCATAAATCAGCTCCATCGTTTTGTGAAGAATAGTCCCAAACATGCTTGCTTCAATATCTTCCTGCACTTCATCCTGTTCGCGTATTTTCTCAACATTGGAAAAATAAAACTGCAACGGACAGTTGATATACGTGTTCAACGAACTTGCAGATAGCGCCCTGCACTCCTCACCTTCCAGTGTAAATGTGCGGAGTTTCTCCATAATTTCGGGCGTTTTCTGCACTTCAATCACATTTTCGACGGAAAAATCGACATCATACGCCACGTTAATTTTCTTGAAATCAACACCATAATGATAATGCAACTGATGAACGAAACGGCTCACTTCACCTGTCTTCATCCCTTCGGAACGGCTGTCGTAGAGGAAAAAAAGGCGTTTGGTACGCTGAATCAGCCTGTAAAAATTATAGGCCGAAATGGCATCGTGGTACTCAAAAGTAGGCATACCGAAAGCACTTCGTAAACTATTAGGAATAAAGCTGTTGGATGAATTTTTCTTTGGAAACACCCCCTCGTTAAACGAGCAGATGATCAGATTTTCAAAATCCAATCCGCGTGTTTCGAGCATTCCCATCACTTGCAGGCCGTTAAGTGGTTCGCCTTCAAACGGGATGGAAATTCCGCCAATCAGTTGTCGGATCAGCCGAATAAGAGTATCCATCGACACTTCAAACTCGCCCGCCGATTTCATCACTTCATTCATTCGGTTGATGGCGACGTAATATTGATACAGAAAATCGCATTCCAGGTGATGTTTTCCGGTTTCATCTGAATAATCTTGCCAGGCTAAGTTCAGCTTCTGCAACACTTCGAGCAGATAATCCAAAAACAAGTCGGGAGATTTTTTTTGTGTAAAAATAGTTTTTAGAATATCGTCGTCTTCAAATGTGGAAATATCCACATAAATTGCATTGGATTTCACCATGTCAGTATGGATATTTTGCACTTTTTCACCACACAACATGTTGATATACTGATGATTCAAAATATTAGACACCACTATGTGATAAAACTGCCCCCGTGAGTTAATCCTTCGTTGCAGGTCAAAGATATTTTCCAATAATCCCGAAACAGGCGATGCTTTCAGCGGAAATCCCATGGTAACATTCACATTTTCGATGTTTTCCGGAAGAGAATGCAGAAGCGGGACCAACAGACTTTCATCCGGCAAAACGACGGCCGTTTTTATCCAGTCATTATCTTTTGAATTGGCTGAATAAAGGTCATTTAGCAGGTTGTAAACCTCTTTTGTCTGCCCTACAGATGAAGGAATTGCGATAAGATCGAAGGATTTTTCGTTAAAACTATCAGGTTTTCTATCAATAGTCAGTTTGGATAGAAATTGTAGGGTATTCTCTTTGAAGAAAACAGATGCCTGATTGTCAGGATCACGCAAAACATCGGCTTCGTAATCCCAATAAAAATCAGCTTGTCCACGCTTTTGTAGTTCGATGAAAAGGTTTTTCTCGGTTTTATTCAAAGCATTAAATCCCACAAAAACGAAATTTTTCCCAACAAAATAATCAGGCATTTCATTTTCTTTCAATAAATCAGTCACTTCGCGGAAAATCATCCCTTCGGTAGCTGTATTTTCATCAAGCAATTCTATTCTAAACTGCTCGTAAAGAGGTAGCAACACTTTCCAAATGGCAATAAATTCTTTCTTTGTTGTGCTTTTAATATCAGGCAAAAAATGATTCCAAAACTGAGCGATTGCTTTACGCTGTTCATCAGTCAGGTAATCATCAGACATTTCAATCTCTTTCAACGCAGTCACATTTCGGAATAAGTTTGGTGCATCCACCTCAAATTTATCCACATCATTAAAATCCGACAACAGCATTTCGCCCCAAAACACGAAGGCATCGAAACTCTCATCGGTTTTACTTATATTCCTGTATATCCGATAAAGTCTGAAAAGCTCAGCGGTTCTATCTGCCACTTTCCGGGTGGAGGCATTAAAAAAACATTCGTTAATGGTGATTATCTCAGGCGAAAATATCGGTTTATCGATAATTTCCATCAGGAATTTCCTGAAAAATAATCCGGCACGTCTGTTTGGAAAAACAAACGTAAACTTACGAATATCAGCTCCGTATTCGGTGTAAAATGTCTGTGCGATGCGGTGAAGAAACATAACAGAAGAACCCCTAGAGCAAACTGTGGTTCTTAACCACATGTTGCGTTTATTTTAATTTGTGTAGCAAACAGTAGTCATAACCACATGTTGCGTTTAAAGTTATTAAAAATATTTCAACTTTTCGTAATTAAACCAACTTAATAGGTATAGACATAATTTGATTATACTACAGGAAATCGTCATCGGTTTTATCTTTCAGCAATTGATAGGTCAATGAATAAATATCATTAGCATCTAAATTCAATATTTCTATTGCTAACCTTTTATTAATCAACGTACCATCTCTTTTTCCAATGTAATCAGAAAATGATGAAAACTCCCAATCTTCAATTTTGTCAACTAAACCCGAAAGCAAAGGATTTTGATGAATATACATAAAACACATTATTCCATAATCATTGTTAGCATCATTCAATATTTTTGCTTTTGAGTTATGGGCAAACAAGCCACCTTTCCGACCTATCTGTTTATTAAGAGCTTGTGTGTATGAACCTTGAATTCTGCCAATAGCTTCAGCCAAAAGTTGCATGTCCTTTTTCTTTTCATTAGAATGGAATTTTGCACCTTCAGGCTTCACTGCCAACATGATATGATAGTGATTTGGCATTAAACAATAAGCTAAAATGTCTGAAAAAGGCAGAAGATGTGTCCTTAGTTTTCTAATGAAATAAATGTAGTTTTCTCTGTTGTAAAATAATTTTTCGTTGCTTCTATTATAAATATGATATAAAGCGCCTTCTTCGTAATACATAGTTTTCCACAAAAGAAGTAAAATTAAAGCTATTAGGCCTGGTTATACCCTTAAGCAACATGTGGCGTGAAGCCACAGTTTGCTTTTGCTAATTTACGTCATTTTATCGGATAAAAACACAAATTGAAAAAAAATTTTTAATTTTGCCATTCTTACCATTTAACTATTTAACATTTACACCATTCAACCAATCAGCATGTTTGGAACAATCGTAAATACATTAGCAGTGATTGCAGGCGGAACACTCGGTATTTTCCTGAAAAAAGGAATGCCGGAGCGTGTGCGAACCATTTATTTTCAGGCAGTTGGGTTGTTTACGCTCGCCATAGGTATCAATATGGTGTGGCAGATGAAGCACATTCTTATTGTAGTCACGAGCATAGTAATCGGCGCTCTGCTTGGTGAATGGATGAACCTGGAAAAAGGGGCAGATCAGCTCAGTGAATGGACCAAAAAGAAATTGCGCATCGGCAGCGAACAGTTTTCAGAAGGGCTTACTACTGCTTTTTTGCTTTTTTGCATCGGAGCGATGACTATCGTCGGAGCTATTGAAGAAGGTACAACTGGCGAATCACGTCTGCTTCTGACAAAATCGGTGATGGATGGATTCTCATCAATTTTGCTTGCATCTGCTTTTGGTGTAGGTGTAGTGTTTTCAGCCGTTCCATTATTTCTTTTTCAAGGAGGAATAACTATGCTGGCTAAGTTTTTTGGTGAATTTCTTTCAGCAGAAACCATTCAGGCTCTTACATCAGTTGGTGGAATTTTATTGCTCGGTTTGGGTATCAATATTTTAGAAATAAAAAAGCTCCGGATACTGAACATGATACCCGCTTTGGTCGTTGTAGTGTTGCTGATGTGGATTATAAAGCAAATCGGCCTCCTTACCCCCTAAAGGGGAAAACTTCCATTGAATTAGTTGGAAAGTCAGGCAAACGCAGATTATTTTTTTTAGTTAAAAAAAATCCCCATTTAATTTCTCCATTTAAGGGGTAATGGGGCAAAATATATTTTATGAATTTACCACTTTCAATACTTTGGTTTGTGATCGGATTTATTGCCGTGAATGGATTGAAACTTTTTCAAATACAGCGAAAAGTGCAAAAATTACGGTTAAAACCTGAAAACCCGCAAAAATCTGAAAGCGAGCTGATTAAGGCAGCATATCAAAAAAGTCAGCCTTATGTACCGGGATACTATCTATTAGTTTGGATCGTATGCAGTACGTTTTACTTTCTGCTTCACAACTCGCCGGGCATTTACAAAGAAGCTCTGATGACAGGTGCTCTCTGGTGGCTGCTCACTCTTCTTTTGGAAATGGTAGTCTGGGTAAAATCCAGCCACAAATACCAACTAACCTGGAAGGAAATGTATATGAATTCGCAACCGTGGCTGTCGCTGAATTATTACGCCGTACTCATTAGTCCGCTTATTTTATCAATGATTTTGAAATAATCTTCATCAAACAAATTTGAAATCAGCTACTTCATTCTATCCACAAATTCCCTCATCCCTTCGCTTGCACCTTTTTGAATTACGGTTACCCGGTTGTTATGCAGAGAAACTTCATTCGGATCAATCAGGTAAATTGGAACATTATTAGGTGCATAATTAATAAGCCCTGCAGCCGGATAAACCTGCAAGGAAGTACCTATAATCAGCAGGATATCAGCTTGTTCTACTTCTATCACAGCATTTTCAATTTCAGGCACCGCTTCACCAAACCAAACGATATGAGGTCGGAGCTGATAACCATTTGGACATTTATCTCCAACGTGAATTTCAGGATTTTCTTTATAAAGTTCATAAACCTCATCGCTGCCGTCAGTCGATCTGGCTTTCATCAGTTCTCCATGCAGGTGCAATACATTCGAACTGCCGGCACGTTCGTGAAGATTGTCCACATTTTGTGTTATAATCCGCACATCAAATTTATCTTCCAGCTTCGCTAAAATCCGATGTCCGTCGTTTGGTTCCACCTTAAAAAGTTCTTTCCGCCTGTAATTGTAGAAATCAAGCACTTTCTGCGGATTTCGATGAAACGCTTCAGGAGTAGCCACGTCCTCTACCCGCTCGTTGTTCCACAAACCACCTGCTCCCCGGAAAGTTGCAATTCCGCTCTCCGCACTCATTCCGGCACCGGTCAATACCACTAATCGTTTTTTCATCTTTATAAAAGCCCCCCATCCCCCTGAAGGGGGAATTCTGAGCGTTGATTTTATTTGTAAAATTAAATTATGATTGTTTAATCATTCCGTTGCGTGTCATGCGTCAACTGACGGATCGGCATGGCTGTTTCATCAATTTGTATTTATTCTAATAACTATCGTATTATTTACCCAACAAGCCAATTTGAAAAATCAATTTTAATTCACCATTTTTCACTTAAATCTGCTTTCAGACTTAACTTTCATACAAATTTATTCAATTCTAATTAGAATTCCAACCCACAAATCATTTATTTTTTCTATTTTTGTTTCAATAAAAAATTTTGATGATTAAATGAAAAGGATTTTAACGGTTTTACTACTAATTTCTGTACTTACTTCAAAAGCACAGAATGATGATAACCAGCATTTTGCACTAACCACATCGTCTTTTACAGTTGGTGCGGGTGCAGCTAAAATCCTCGACCCTTACCTTTCGCCCTTTGAGTATAGCGGTATGCAGGCCCGAATCCAACATTCTTCCCGAAGATTTTTCAATCCCGAAAATGACGATCTCTCCTTTACACATAAAGCCTTTCTGGATGGAGGAATTGCCTATCATCCGAACAGAAATAATTCGATGATGTTTTTCAATACGAATTACAGTTTCGGAATGAATTATCACTTTCGCCCAGCGAATAGTCTGATGCTTTTGACAGGTGGCAGCTGGGATATTAATGTGGGTGGAAAATATTTAGCCAGAAATGTTAACAATCCATTTTCGCTCGATCTACACACCAACCTGAATGCAACAGCTGAACTTCAGTATCTTTTCAAACTTTGGAAACACGATTTCAGCCTGCAATATGGTGCACAAAGCCCGGTTTTGGGCTGTATGTTCGTTCCGATGCAGGGAATTACCTATTACGAACTTTTTGTACTTAACAATCTTGGAACAGCGTTTCATTTCAGTTCGCTTCACAACAGACGAGCCTGGTCACATTACCTTAATCTGGATATTCCACTGAATTTCAGCACTATCCGTGTAAGCATACAGCACGATTATCTGCAATACAGTGCCAACGAGATGGTTTTCAGAAAAAGCGGATTGAATTTTGCTGTTGGAGCTGTGGCTGATTTATATGTTTTTTCCGGAAAAAAAAGAAAAATCCCGGCTAATTTCGTTCGATCCTATGAGTAAAAAACTGATTTACATATTGCCGGGTTTATTTATGATTTTCACATTTCAATCTTGCATAAGCGAGCCTGATGTTGAGCCGAATACTCCTCGTGGAAATTTTGATGCACTTTGGAAAATTATTGATACGCGCTACTGCTACCTTGACTATAAAGAAATAAACTGGGATGCTGTATATGCAAAATACTCCTCACGCTTAGATTCCGTTTCAAACAAATACCGTTTTTTTGATCTGCTCAGTCAAATGCTAAGCGAATTGAAGGATGGACACGTCAATCTTTACTCCGAATTTGACCGCAGCCGCTACTGGAATTGGTACACCGATTATCCGGCCAATTTTGATGTAAAAATCATCTTCAAAGAAAAATATTTAGGAAGTACTTATCGGATCGGTGGACCTTTCCGCTACAAAAAAATTGCTGAAAATCAGGTTGGTTATATCTATTATGGAAGCTTCTCCAATAATTTCAGCAGTGCAAATGTGAAGGATATTTTCAGTCAATTCACTGATTGCAAAGGTATTATAATTGATATCAGAGAAAATGGAGGAGGTTATCTGACGAATGCTGATCTTTTAGCTTCCTACTTTTTTACTGAAAAAACATTGACCGGATACATAAAACATAAAATCGGTGACGGGCATTCCGATTTTTCAAAACCAAATGCAGTTTACACGATTTCTAATGAAAAGCTGAAATGGACAAAGCCTGTCATCATTCTTACAAACCGAATGACTTACAGCGCTGCCAACGATTTTGTTTGCCGGATGAAATACGCTCCAAAAGCATTAACCTTAGGAGATAAAACCGGAGGTGGAGGTGGTATGCCGTTATCGAGTGAATTGCCAAACGGATGGATGGTGCGCTTTTCGGCCAGTCCGATGTTTGATGCTGAAATGCAGGATACCGAATGGGGAATCGATCCCGATGTCAAAGTTGACATGAGCGAAATGGATAAATTAATGGGGATAGACACGATCATAGAAGAAGCTGTGAAGCAAATATTAAAATAAAATTGACTGATTGTCTAACAGTCTTTTGTCTAAAAAAATGCGCAAATTAAAAATAACAGAACTCAACCGCCTATCGATTGATGAATTCAAGCAGCGGGATAAAATTCCACTTGTAGTGGTGTTGGATAATGTTCGCAGCCTGCACAATGTGGGATCGGTTTTCCGCACTGCCGATGCATTTTTAGTAGAATCTGTTTATCTTTGCGGCATCACTTCTACTCCACCACATGCTGAAATTCACAAGACAGCACTTGGAGCAGAAAATTCCGTGAGATGGAAGTATTTTGAAGATGCATTGGAGGCGGTTGAAGAGCTGAAAAAAGAAGGTTTCACTATATTGGCCATTGAACAGGCTGAAGGAAGCACAATGCTCGATGAATTTCAATCAGATCCGGAAAAAAAATATGCAGTAATCCTCGGAAACGAGGTGAAAGGCGTACAGCAGTCGGTAGTAAATGCTTGTGACAACTGTATAGAAATTCCACAATTTGGCACCAAACATTCTTTGAATGTGAGCGTCACAGCTGGAATTATCATTTGGGAATTTGCAAACAAAATGTCTATTAATTTTTGAAATATGAAGCTTAAATCACACATCATTCTTGCCCTGTTTTTACTAACTACACCGGCCGTTTTTGGTCAAAATTCTTTTCATCAGGAAATTTATCAGGCATTTATCAACCGTGATATCAAAAAATGGGAAACAGCTACATTGAAATTCGAAAAGGAAGCCAATCTCACCAACACGGCTGACGCATTAAAACTGATCCACTGTTACTATGGATGGACTTCTGAGCTGATAGACGCTAAGCAATTTCAAAAAGCTGAAGAAAATATTATCAAAACGGAGAAATTGATTGAAAACATTCTGGCAAAAGATCCGAACAACGCATTGGCAATAAACTACAAAGGTGTTTTCATCAGTTACCGCTTATCTTACAACAAATCAAAAGCGTTGACCTCCGGAAAACAAAGTTTGAAATTGATTAAACAAGCTTACTCTCTTGACCCAAACAATGTTCAGGTGATTTTTGACAATGGAAATGCTTTCTATTATCCTCCAAAAGTTTTTGGAGGTGATAAAAAAACGGCTCTGAATTATTTCCAAAAAGCAATATCAATTCTTGAAAAGCAAAAAAACACCAATGGAAATTGGATATACGTACAGTTGCTGATGCTCGAAGCACGGTGCAACGATCTGCTTGGCAACCTGGAAAATGCCAAAAAAGGATATGAAAAAACGTTGAAAATTGAGCCGAATTTCAAAGTGGTGAGAGAAAAATTCTATCCGGAACTGCTAAGAAAAATGTGAGAATATGTCATTGCGAGAATAATGTCAATCCCAACAAGCAAAGCATCGTAGCGGCCACTTAACCACTTAACTAATCAACTAACACACCGAACTATGGACTGGAAAGATAAATTGGACGCCCTTAAAAACGCAGTTCCACAAGTTGACAATGTGCCTGAAGCAGTTATTGAAAAAGAACCTGCAGACAATCGCAAAAAACAAACTTTACGTGTAGAACTGGATAAGCGTAACGGAAAACCAGCCACGTTGATCACTGAGTTTGAAGGAACGGAAGATGAATTGAAAGATTTAGCCAAAATCCTGAAAGCCAAATGTGCCTCGGGCGGATCGCAACGTGATGGAGAAATCTTGATTCAAGGGGATTTCAGAGTGAAAATTGCCGTAATTCTTCAGGAAATGGGTTTCAAAGTGAAGAAAAAAAATTTCAAATAAGGCATAGAAATAAGAGAGCCGGAGTTTTTAATTCCGGCTCTGTTGTATCATAATCAGCACGAAAACTCAAGCAATCCTATTTCAATTCTCCTGCAATTTCTCCAAACACGTGTTGCTGTAAATCTCTGTCTGCTTGTGTTACGCTTTCTCGTCCTCTCAGACGTGTAAACACGTGCAGTTTTGAATCAACCATTTCTACAGCAGTTTTACTTCCGTCAGACCGCTTCATTCCCTGATAAATCAAAACAGCGCTTACAGGATCGGCTGCATCATCGACTATAGATTTGTACGTTTTCATTTTAGTTCCTTCGGGCAAAGTAATTCCATGCTGGAGATCTTTTCGAACCAAATCTATCAATTCCATCAGCTGTATTAGTGACTGATAAGGGCGGTATACATACCAATGTCCTTCTTCTCCTGAATCTAAATTCGTTGTGGTGTATCCCAAAACCGGCCCGAGAGCATTTACGAGTGTCAACGTTTTATTGGACGAAATCACAATCGGATCAATCAGGTAAATTCCTTTTGGTTTTGCACGTGTTAAAGCATTGGTTTTAACCATATTAATTATCAGTGGACAACCGGTGGACGAACCAATCAGATAGATATTCTTATAGCCAAGCTGGCTAAGTTTGTTATATTCATCAATGATTGACGACTGCCAGTCTTTCCAGGTTGCATTTTTAAATTCCTCATGCGAGCGTCCATGACCTCCGAGTAAAACCTGCGAAACAAGAAATGTTCCTTTAGTTTCAGCAAATTCGCTAAACTCCTGCCATTCAAAAGTTGATGCGCTAAATCCGTGAGCAGCAATAACCACTGGCGTATTTTTTAACACTTCCGATGGATTTGGATAGCGGGCAGAAATCAGAAAATCTTCCGGATTTATCAGCGACATATCAAAAATCTGATCACCGTCGAGCATCGTTTCATTATTAATATCGGGTGATTTTGCGCAAGATACCAGCAAGACAAAAACCAGCAATGCGGCCATTTTCAACGTTTTCATATCTGTAGTTATTTAATTCTGTAAAGTACTTTCAATTGATAAAACACAGGAAATAACGTACCGGGACCACTCACACCGTCACTACCCAGGACATTGTAGCCAAATGATGCCGCAACAGTCACCGGAATCACAAAATGGTAGGATAGTCCCGTTTCAAACTGCAGAAGAGGCGAACTGCTTGGTATCACATCAAACTGCTCCTCTTCATAATGGGCTTTGAAAAATCCTGCATTAAGTCCGACAAAAAACTGAACCGGACTTCTTCGGAAAAACCGATAATCGGCACCTACCGTGTAACTTTCCTGCTTGATGGCGTTGGAATTTAATGCACTACCCAGCCGGCTCGTAACAAAAGCTGCTTTCAGGTGAACCCTTTTATCCAGCAATAGGTCGGAGGTGTAATCGGCTCCTACCCCGTTTTCCCAGTAAAGTTTTTGTGCTTTCTGAGAAACAAAACCCACACTTAACTGTGCTGAAACTGAGCTGATTGAAAAGATTAGAGAAAAAAGAAAAAGTAATTTTTTCATTTTTTATATTTTATTTTTTTAACACTAAGGTTCTCTACAGGTACTATCGGAATAGGGAGAGGTTATGAATCTGTTGGTATTAAGGCAAATAACAATCTAAGCAATATAACCTCTTTTGAATAACAGTAAACATGTTAATTTTAACGTGAGTTCGATATAAGATTTAGGACATCTACTTGAATGAAAGCTTTTTAATTTCCCATAGGGAATTAATATCAATAGTAAAATTTATTAAATAGAACCTAATTCCAAGTAGGGGATATATTCCCTACGGGAAAAATATAACCGATAAATTCATTCTATTGACATAGATATCCTAGGAACAAAAATTATTTCGAACTCACGTAAATTTTAATAAATAAC
>CAZIRA010000047.1:3805-18301 GCA_964541615.1 uncultured Paludibacter sp. | reverse complement strand
GTACTTAGTACTCGACAAAGATATATTAAATTCAGAGTATCTTTGGCAAAAAAAGGTGATATAAATATCACCATAATTTTTCTATCTTTTTTTCTTAAAAAATTCCTTCATCAAAGCACTGCATTCCTCTTCGAGAATTCCTGCTATTACTTCCGTTTTCGGGTGGAGTGCGTTAGGTGCGAAACGGCTAAAACCACGTTTTTCATCGGAAGCCCCATACACAATTTTGCTGATTTGTGACCAGCCAAGCGCTCCGGCACACATCACGCAAGGTTCCAATGTTACAAACAATGTGCAGTCTGTCAGATATTTGCCTCCCAGGAAATTTGCTCCGGCGGTGATTGCCTGCATTTCGGCGTGAGCGGTTACGTCATTGAGTGTTTCGGTCAAATTATGCCCGCGGGCTATAATTCGCTCACCACAAACCACAACGGCTCCCACTGGAACTTCATCACGCTCTAAAGCACGATGCGCTTCGTCCAGCGCTTGACGCATATACTTTTCTGGTTCGACGCCCCCTGATTGGCTTACGCCGAACGTTGTTTCCCCCAAGGGGGACTTCCCGTGCATTTTATCAACAGTCATTCATTAATATGTTTAAATTCCATCAAACATCATTTACCCAGCATCCAACTTCGCGCTTCGTGTTTCAAACTTCAAGCTCAATTAAATATCCTCCTCAACCACCAGATTATCAATGATAAATCCCTGGCGTTCTGAGGTATTTTTTCCCATGTAGAACGAAAGTAAATCCTGTACAGCATCTTCTTTGCGTAGTTTTACTTGTTCCAGGCGAATGTCTTTTCCAATAAAGTTTTTGAACTCATCCGGCGAAATTTCTCCCAATCCTTTAAATCGGGTGATTTCAGGGTTTGCTCCAAGGCTTTTCATGGCATCCAGTCGTTCTTCTTCGGAATAGCAATAGCGGGTTTCTTTCTTATTTCTCACACGGAAAAGCGGAGTTTGAAGAATGTGAACATGACCTTTTTTAATCAAATCCGGGAAAAATTGCAGGAAGAAAGTAATCAAAAGCAAACGAATGTGCATACCGTCCACATCGGCATCGGTAGCCACTATCACCTTATTGTATCGCAAACCTTCAATGCCGTCCTCGATGTTCAGCGCCGCCTGGAGCAGGTTGAATTCTTCGTTTTCGTACACCACTCGCTTGGTCAATCCAAAGCTGTTCAGCGGTTTACCGCGAAGGCTGAAAACTGCCTGCGTGTTTACGTCACGGCATTTGGTGATGCTTCCGCTTGCTGAATCACCCTCAGTGATGAAGATGGAGGAATCCTGCATCAGTTTGTTTTTTGTTTCGTCTTTCACCGGCGTATCGTTGAAGTGGTAACGGCAATCACGAAGTTTTTTATTGTGCAGGCTTACTTTTTTGGCGCGCTCGCGAGCCTGTTTGGTAACTCCTGCAATTGCTTTGCGCTCTTTTTCAGCTTCCAGGATTTTTTGTAAAAGCACATCGGCAGTCTCGCTGTTACGATGGAGGTAATTATCAAGTTCTTTTTTTACAAAATCGTTAACAAATTTATTAACTGTAATTCCATTTTTTGAAATCACACTGGAACCTAATTTTGTTTTGGTCTGACTCTCGAAAACCGGTTCCTCGACGCCGATAGCAATAGCCGCAACTACTCCGCTGCGGATATCAGCCAGGTCCATATTTTTGTTGTAAAACTCCTTAATAGTGCGTCCGATCGATTCACGAAAAGCACTTTGGTGCGTTCCACCCTGCGTGGTATGCTGACCGTTTACGAACGAATAATATTCCTCACCATACTGGTCAATGTGCGTTATAGCAATTTCGATATCACCATTTTTCAAATGAATAATCGGATACAGCGCTTCCGAAGTAAGGTTTTCGTTCAAAAGATCGGTCAATCCGTTTTTTGATAAAATTTTCTTTCCGTTGAAATTTATCGTCAATCCTGTATTCAGATACGCATAATTGCGCAGCATGGTTTCGATAAATTCTTCGTTGTACTGGTAGTTTGGGAACATCTGCAGGTCAGGCTCGAAGTAAGTGTATGTTCCTGTTTCGTTTTTCGGATTAAGAATTTCTTCTTCATTCAGTAAAACGCCTTGTTTGAAAACGGCTCTTCTTCCTTTGCCATCCCGGAAACTTTCAACAGTAAAATTTATTGACAGAGCATTTACTGCTTTTGTACCCACACCATTCAATCCCACTGACTTCTTAAATGCCTGTGAGTCGAATTTTCCACCGGTATTCATGATTGAAACTGCACGAACCAAGCTGTCCAGCGGAATTCCGCGTCCGTGGTCGCGCACTGTCACTGTCCCGTTTTCCACTTTGATCTCAATCACCTTCCCGTGACCCATACGATATTCGTCAATCGAATTGTCAATCACCTCTTTGAGCAACACATAAATACCATCATCGCTGTGTGAACCGTCGCCCAGCTTCCCAATATACATCCCCGGACGGCGGCGAACGTGCTCTAATCCTTCGAGGGTTACAATATTCTCATCCCCGTAAATCACCTCCACATTTTCCATTTCTTTAAATTCATCCATGTTGAAAAAAATCTTTCTAAAATTATTTCTTAATTAACAGACAGTGCAAACTTAAAATTGTTCGTTATAATAATATTAAATTGTCAGATTATGCTCCGTCTCTCGTTATTTGCTGATTATCTGGTTATCCAGCCTTCTGGGTTTACCATGGAGCTGCCACTCCAAATCTGGAACTGCAATTCTGCCTGACCGCTTTCTGTATCGGTGAATATTTGCCCGATCGACTGTTTAGCTGAAACTCTATCGCCTTCACGTACATACACGTTCGAGAGATTTCCATAAACGGTGCGGTAAGTTCCATGCTGAATTATAACGGCGCTTCCACTTCCCGGCAATGTGAACCTTCGAGTCACCACTCCATCGTAAACAGCTCTGGCATTAGTTCCTGATGGAGAGCGAAAATAGGTTCCTTTGTTATTGATCGTCACGTGTTTCAGTTCCGGATGCGGCTGCGTACCAAATCTGCCGCTTATTGTACCTCTATCCACCGGCCACGGTAGTCGACCACGATTATTGGCAAATCCACCTGCCAGCAAATTTTCTTCGCGGGTCATCGCTGAAATCGATTCAGTAGTCCGTGGTTTTTCTACCGGCGCTGTGACCTCTTCGGAAGGCTTTGAAGCCGGCGTGGTGGACTGAGCAGTTGTGGTTTGCCTGGTTCCTGCGGGCGTTGTAGTTGATGTCGGAGTTTTTACTCCACTTTTCCTGGCCAATGCTTCAGCCAGTTTAGCTTCTTCCGCTTTTCGTTTTGCTTCTGCTGCTTTTCTGCGAGCTTCTTCAGCCTTGCGTTTTGCTTCTGCTTTTCTGATTTCTTCAGCAATTACTTCCTGAATCCGGTTGTCAATCTGATCTCTTCTGCGCTGATGCGTTCTGTACTCACTGGTTAATTTTTTTTCTTGTTTCTGAAGTTCTGCGTACAACGATTTTTCCTCGCCCTCTTCTTTTTTTAAGTTAGCATTTTCTACCTCTTTGGCTTTTAGCGTTTTTAATTTTTCTCCTTTATTTTGGTCTAAACTATCCGTTTTTAATTCAATCTGCTTTTTTACAATTTCAATCTGCTTTACCTGTTCTTTTTTGTAATCGGCAAATTCCTGAAGGTATCGTGCCCGGCGCAGTGTCTGATCAAAATTTTGTGCAGAAAGCAGAAACATCAGCTTGGAATAGGAATTTCTGTTCATCTGCGTATTCTGAATCAACTTGGCATAATCCTGTTTTTGTTTTTCCAATTGCGCTTCAAGTTCTGTTCTTTCATTGACCAGTTTATTGATTTTCGAATCGAGCACATTGATTTCAGAATTGTAGGAATTGATCAATTTTCTTCTGTCATTCAAATTTCTTTTCAGTGTATTCAGCCTGCTTAGAGATTCTTTTTCGCTTTTTATCGTCTTTTGAAGCAGTTTATTGGTGGCATTGATGCGCTCCTGAATCTCCTTCCGCTGCTTTCTAAGCTCCTCCACAGTCTGTGCCTGCAAAGAGGAATTAGAGAAAAAGAAAAATCCGATGAATGTCAGAAGAAATACTAATTTTTTCATACAAATTTTTTTTCTATTTTCTAAAAAACGAATAGATGTCACCTCTGCCGTAGCGCGACAAATCTGTTGGTTCCATCCCGAAAGGCACATCAAATTTCACATCTTCAATGGTGAAATGAAACGCTGCTTTGGTTTCGCCCTGAACTCCGTCGATATTGATTTTTTCAGGGAAAAGTACTTCGCCAAAATTTTTGAAATTAGCATAAGTCGTCTTCAGCGAATATGAATCATTGTTGGTTTTTAGAATTACCTCAGCAATTCTTCCCAAAGTAAGGTCAATCACATTTTCCTGATTCATCGTTTCGGCCTGAACGAAAAGTGTGTTTTTGGTTTCGTTATCTTTCCAACTGAAATCATCGGGTGAAAAACCTTTTTTACCAGAAACAAACAAACGGTTACTGATCAAAGATTGAATAGCTTCGTAGTTTACAACCACTCCGAATTGACTTTTGAAAATTCCGTAATTGCTCTGGTAATACCTTTTGTTTGCTTTATCAATCACAATCATTTCCGTGGGCGTCATTTCCAGTTTGAAAAGTTCAATGCCGAAAAATGGCTGAATCGACAAATGAAGCGCTGAATCCGAAACAATTTTACATGAGGCTTTCACATCCAGTTGCCGTCCTTTGAAATCGACAAAAATGGACATCCGGCTGGCATTTGCTGTGCGGAAAGCAGGTTGATTCTTCTGTACCAGCATCACCATTTCGCTTGGTTTAAGTGTGTGTTCTGTCAAAACTACAGGTCCTTCGGGTAGCCTGGTTACAGATTTTGAAGTTTTACAGGCTGTGAATACAACGAGTACCAGCAGTAGAACCAAGATAGTATTTATTTTAAAAATAATCTTCATAAACTTTATAATTTAACTTTTTGAATTTTAGCTTTCAAATCGGCGTTTTCGCTATTGACTTCGAGTGCTTTCTGCCACATTTCCAACGCTTTTTTTATGTCGTTCAATGAGGCGTAAATGTCGCCTGCATGGTCATAGATCACATCAGAGCCTTCATCTTCTTTCATATTGCTCACGGCTTTTTCTATGTAAAGTTTTGCCAACGTATAATTACCCTGTTGGTACAAGATCCATGCATATGTATCGAGATACGTGCTGTTATTTGGCTCCAATTCCACCGTTTTCCCGCTCATGCGCTCGGCTTTCCGCAGGTCCTTTTTTTCCTCAGAGAGAAAATAAGCATAGTTATTCATCACGTACAAGTTGCTGGGATTAAGTTCCAGCGCTTTTTCGTAGCTCTCAAATGCTTTTTCTCTTTTTTCTAACTTATAATAAATGTCACCCATCTGAGCATAAAAACTACCCAAAACCAATCCGTTGGCCGTAGTGCTCAGGTTTTTTAGAGCCAATTCATTAACATCAAGCGCTTCCTGATATTTTCCTTGCTGATACAGCGCCATGGAGCGGTAAAAATAGAATTCGTGGAACTCCGGAAGCTCTTTCAACCCTTTTTCAGTGAAATCTAAAATAGCAACCGTATCCTGCTTCTGATTCAATAATTGCAATCCATTTTGCCAAGCTGCCTGATTTTTGGGATTGATATTGATTAAATTTTCCAATTCAGCGAATGCTTCCGTATTCCGTTTTTGGTTTTGAAGAAACATGGCGTAGTAGGCGTAAGGCATCTCTTCGAGCGGATACATCTCAATCAGCATCTTAAACAGTTCTTCGGTTTCATCAATTTTCTGCTCGTTGGTGAGGAGCCTGTCCACGTACTGCCCAAGAATATCCATCTTAGTGTCTGAGGGCAGACTCGGATTTTTCAACGCCGAAACAATCGATTCCATGGCCTTTTCAGGTTGATTGTGGTCTTTGTAATAGTTAGCCAGCGAAACATACACAAACGGATTGTCCGGGTCCTCTTTTCTTACCTGCTGATACATTTCAAAGGCCTTCTTTGCTTGTTTCTGATCAAGGTAAATATCACCTAAAAGCACTTTGTAGCGGGTTTCCTTCGGATATTTGGCAATCAGCTTGTTGAATTCTTCCACTGCCTTTTTTTCCTTATTGAGTATGGCGTAAAGCTGAAATTTCTCAAAAGTCAGGTACTCATTAATCCCTACAAATTTTTCGAGCTGATTGAGCGCTTCGATGGCTTTGTCGTAATCACCGGTCTTTTTGTAGAGTGAAGTCAAAATAGTGAAAACCTCTTCGCGCATCGGATAGTAGCCTTTCAGTGCCAATGCCTGTTCTACTGCTGCCTGATTTTGATCGCGTCCATTCAGAAGTGTGATGTACTGCACGCGGTACCACCAGTTTTCCGGATTTGATTCCACTGCTTTTTTTAGTGCCTGCGAAGCCTGAGGAAGATTATTCAGTCGGGCATAAAGCATTCCAATTTCACCCTGTGCAGCACCATTTGTCGAATCAATCTCGAGGCACATACGCAAAGCTTCCATCTGATCGTCGAATTTTCCGATATCTTTCAGCCTCTGAGCTTCAAAAAAATAGTAGTCAAAGCGAGCCTGTTCGTCTGTGGAAAGCGCCCGCTTCACTTCTCCTGATGGCTGAGCACTAACAAAAATGCCAAAGCAAGCCGTCAAACAAATTGTAAGTATGATAAATTTCAATCTCATTTTTTTCCTGTATGTCCGAATCCGCCTTCGCCTCTTTCGGTCTGAACCAACTCTTCTACCTCAATCCACTCTGCCTGCTCATGTTTAGCAACGATTAACTGACAGATGCGTTCACCGTCATTTATCGTGAACGGATCATTCGATAAATTGATAAGAATTACACAAATTTCTCCCCGATAATCGGCATCAATTGTACCCGGTGAATTGAGCACCGTAATCCCATTTTTAATTGCCAGTCCGCTGCGTGGACGCACTTGCGCTTCGTAACCAACGGGTAGTTCGATGTATAATCCGGTAGGTATCAATTTCCGTTCCAAAGGCTGCAAATCAATGGATTCACTGATATTTGCCCTTAGATCCATGCCGGCCGACGATGCAGTGGCATATTCCGGAAGCGGATGCTTTGAGAGATTAACTATTTTGATCTTCATAAAATTCGGTACTTTACGTAAAATATAGTATTAACCTGCAAAGTTACAAATATAAATTGTGAAAGAATAAAAAATATTTTGTAGAAAATAAAATTGTTATATTTCTAATGAAAAGTAGTTATCTTTGTTCGATTTTAAAATAAATGATGAATGAAAAAAATAGTTTTTGCTACTCACAACGCCCATAAACTGGAAGAAGTAAGGATGATTTTGAGAAATGAAGCTGAAGTGGTAGGATTGACCGAGATAGGATGTTTAGAAGAAATTCCTGAAGATGCAGTTACTCTGGAGGAAAATGCCCAATCCAAAGCGATGTTTGTTTATGAAAAATATGGTTTCGATTGTTTTGCCGATGATACAGGACTGGAAGTGGAAGTGCTGAACGGTGCTCCGGGAGTTTTTTCAGCTCGATATGCGGGCGAGCCTTCTAATTCTGAAAAAAATGTGGAGAAACTGCTCCGCGAAATGAACGGCATTACCAATCGTAATGCACAGTTCCGAACTGTAATTGCATTGGCTGAAAATGGAGAAACGTACTATTTTGAAGGAATCATAAAAGGTAAAATTGGCTACGAACGTATAGGAGAAAAAGGTTTCGGATATGATCCGGTTTTTATTCCCGAAGGATATGATTTGAGTTTTGCTCAAATGGATTCGGTGTTGAAGAATGAAATCAGCCACCGGGCTCTTGCAATAAGGAAATTTTCTGCATTTATGAAAAGCCAAAAACGACAAAAAACAGATAATTAAGCAATAAAAGAGTAAAAATTCTGTTTTTCACTATATGTATCAAAATGTTTCAACTATATGATTAAGAAAATATTTCTACTAACCGGCATAATCATTTTCACTTTTACGCTTCAAGCTCAGGTAGCTATGGGAAAATGGCGCACTCATTTTGCCTACAACCTTGTTGATCAGATTGCCCAATCCGAAAATAAAGTTTTTGCAGTAAGCGAAGGTTCGCTTTTTTCAATTGACAAAAGAGATGGTAGCATGGAGTTTTACAGCAAAGTGAGCGGACTCAACGGAACAATCATATCGAGAATTGAATATGATGAAATTAATAAAATTCTTTTGATTATTTATCAGGATGGGAATATCGATTTCTTTTCATCTGATGGTGTAAAAAACCTACCTGATTTTTACAATAAACAGATGAGTGCTAACAAAGCTGTAAATCATATTCTCTTCCACGACAATAAAGCCTATCTTTCGTGCAATTTTGGAATTATCACGTTGAATATGCTTAAAATGGAAGTTCAGGATACATATTACATCGGTGATAATGCTTCTGAAGTCAAAATCCTGAACACAACCATCCAAAACGGGAATATTTATGCGATTTCTGATACCGAGATCTTTTTTGCAACGGCTTCTAATCCTCATTTGATAAGCTACGAGTCCTGGAGTAAAATGACTAATCTTCCCGGGTCCGGGAACTACCAACAGATGCTGGGATTCGGTGAAAACCTTATTTTACTTAGAGGAGGAAAATTGCACATGCAAGACAAAAACGGAACCTGGAACGATTTGGACCCAAATGCAACCTATACTGGAATTGTAGTTTCTGGAAATTACCTGCAAGGATACACGGAAGAAAGCGCATTTGTCTTTGACAAGCAGTTGGCTAAATCTCAAATCACCAACCTGAATACAATTAAGGATGGAATTTACGACAATAGCACTTCGAAATTCTGGTTTGCGGGAGATCTAAAAGGCGTAGCCGAATATCAACTCAACAGCAGTGAATCTGCGATTAAATTTTACCTGCCGGAAGGTCCGGCTGTGAATTCGCCGCAATACTTAAAATTTGCTGGTGAAAAGCTGTTTGTCCTGCCGGGCGAAAAATGGGTCGGCCCAGCCGCAAGGCCGGCACATGTAATGATTTACGAAAATAATAAGTGGAAAAATATTTCACATAAAACAATTGAAAAATCACTTACAGACATTTTGGTTCAGGATTTTAGCTCCATCGCAATTGATCCTGACGATGATAAGCATTATTATATTACAAGTGCGAGCACCGGAATTTATGAATTCAAAAATGATGAATTTGTAAACCATTATGATCTAAATAACAGCAATATTGAAAAAGCTCTCAACTTGTCCTGGTATTACTATCAGTGGGTTGACAATATTGTAATGGATAGCGAGAAAAATCTTTGGTTCACAAACGATCTTGTTCAATCTGGTGTTAAGGTGCTTAAAAACAATGGCGAATGGGATAAATTTGAATTTAGCGGAGTCAGCATCAAGCAATCCCTGGGCAAAATATTAATTACACAGCAAAATCCTAACGTCAAATGGGTATTATCAAGAAGGGATTCACCGGGAATTACTGTTTTTGATGACAATGGGACAATCAGCACAAAAAATGATGACAAAAATATATTTAGATCATCATTTAACTACACGAGTAGTGGTGAAACCAAAACAATAGCTCCCTCAATTTTCTACACAATGGAACAAGATAAAACCGGTACTATCTGGGTAGGGACAAACAACGGTCCGCTTCTTTTCAACAATCCTACTAATGCCTTCAACAGCGATTTTTTCTGTACAAGGATAATTATTTCCAGAAATGACGGCTCAGGACTAGGAGACTACCTGCTTGAGAATCAGGATATAAGAACGATTTCAATTGATGGTGCAAACAGAAAGTGGCTTGGCACCGAAACTTCAGGAGTTTATCTTGTTTCCGAAAACGGACAAGAGACGATTCACCATTTCAACACCCAGAACAGCCCTCTTCCTTCAAACAGCATTCTCTCAACAGCCATAAATCCAGTAACCGGAGAAGTTTTCATCGGCACAAGTATGGGATTAGTTTCGTTTCAAAGTGATGCTGCCGAATCGGGAAATACATTTGAAAACGTTTACGCATATCCGAACCCTGTTAGAGAAAATTTTTCCGGCCTGATTACGATAACGGGACTTATTGAAAAAACAAATGTAAAAATAACAGATGTTGCCGGAAATTTAGTATTTGAAACAACCTCTAATGGCAGTATCGCGACGTGGGATGGCAAGAATAAATATGGACAGAAAGTAAGTACCGGTGTATATCTTGGAATCTGCACATCTCCGCTTGGCGACGAAAGTACCACGGTAAAAATATTAGTGATAAATTAATAAGTATTAATACTGAAACTAGTTAAATGGCAGAAGAAAAATTCCGGCAAAACAACTTTGATTTTCTTCGATTCTTTTTTGCTTTTATTGTTGTAATCGGGCACTTGATTGAATTATCAAAAGTTCCGAACATACAATTCCTACAACCGTATTTCAATGCCTATGTATCTGTAACAGGTTTTTTCTGCATCAGTGGTTTTTTGATCACCCGAAGTTACATCAACACATCTTCCTTAAGTAAATTTTTCTCTAAAAGAGCAGGCAGGTTGCTTCCTGCTTATATTTTTGTAGTTTTTGCAAGTGCACTTCTGCTTCATTTCGTGAGTGTTTTACCTGCAAAGGATTACTTTTCGAATACGCAACTTTACAAGTACCTGCTCGCAAATTTATCATTCTTAAATTTCATTGAACCTTGTCTCCCAGGCGTTTTTATCAGTGATGGATATCATTGCGCCGTAAATGGGGCCTTGTGGACATTGAAAATTGAAGTTTCTTTCTATTTAATTGTCCCGCTTTTTCTCTATTTCGTAGAAAAGACCAACAGGAAATTCGCTGTACTATTTATAGTTTATTTACTGGCTGTTCTATACCGAAATGGATTAAATCATCTGGCAGAAACGACTGGTAATGTTAACTACCTGTTTATCTCACGTCAATTACCTGGCTTTATGTCCTACTTTGTGAGCGGAATAGCACTTCATTACTTCTACGAAATTTTGATTAAACACAAAACCACAGTTTTTCTTATTGGACTAGTACTCTTCAGTATAGATAAGCTCATTCCATTTGAAATTTTTGCTCCAATAGGATTGTCCTTTATGATTTTCACATTTGCTTACAGCTTGAAAAAACTAAATAATTTTGGGAAGTATGGGGATATTTCTTATGGCATTTACATATTTCATTTTCCTCTCATACAGCTGGCAGTTCACTTAAATCTGTTTGAAAAGTATAATCCAATTTTAGTTGGGATTTTGACAATAACATTTGTTTTAGCTGCTGGATTTGCTTCCTGGCATTTGCTTGAGAAAAGATGGATTATTAAATTTTCTACAAGAGGGCATCTTTAAGATGCTCTCATTTTTTTGGTGACTTTGGAGCAAAATTATCATTTTGAAAATAAATAAAGCACTTACCAGTCAAAACGAAACAATAAGATCCTATTTTTCAAAAAAAGTAAATTTACCGAACCTGATTTTCATTTCATGTTAAATTACTCAAAACCTTATTCTTTATTTCATTCTATCCGTTCATTTTCAAATAAAAAAACCGTATTTTTGTTTGTACAATATGAAAAAACTATATTTCACCATATTATTTCTGCTGTTCAGCCTTGTGATTTTCTCACAGCAAAACCGTGTCATTCTCGGTGCCGAGCAAACCAAAGCTTATCTTCCCATTCTGAAAAACAAACGGGTGGCTCTTTTCTCGAACCATACCGGCATGGTGGGCAATAAGCACACGCTGGATATTTTACTTGAAAACAAAATCAACGTTGTTGCCGTTTTCTCACCGGAGCACGGTTTCCGTGGAACGGCCGATGCCGGCGAACACGTATCCAATTCGGTGGATGAAAAAACCGGTGTGCCTATCCTTTCTTTGTACGACGGAAATCTCGGTCGTCCAAGTGAGGAAAATATTCGTAAATTCGATGTGCTCGTGGTGGATATTCAGGATGTGGGACTGCGTTTTTACACCTATTACGCCTCTATGGTGCGGCTGATGGATGCCTGTGCCGAATTTAACCGCAAAATGCTTATCCTCGACCGGCCGAATCCGAACGGATTTTACGTGGACGGGCCTGTTCTGGACATGAAATACAAATCGGGCGTGGGCTGGCTGCCTATTCCGGTGGTTCACGGGATGACGCTCGGTGAACTGGCGCTGATGACGAACGGCGAACGCTGGCTTCCGGCTTCGCGCGTGTGCGATTTAACGGTTATTCCCTGCAAAAACTACACGCATCAGACCAGGTACATTCTGCCCGTTCCGCCTTCGCCCAATCTTCCGGACATGAAATCGATTTACCTCTACCCTTCCACGTGCTATTTTGAAGCTACACCGGTGAGTCTGGGACGGGGAACGGATAAGCCATTTCAGGTTTACGGCCATCCAAATATGAAGGGTTACGACTTCACTTTCACACCACGAAGCATTTCGGGTGCTAAAAATCCACCACAACTCGACAGACTTTGCTACGGTGTGGATTTAAGCGGAAAAAGCGATGAAGAAATTTGGGAAAAAGGAATTGATTTGAGCTATCTGATTGATGCTTACAGGAATTTGAATTTGGACGATCATTTTTTCCGTCCGTTTTTCGAACTCTTAATTGGTAATGAAAATATCCGGAAAATGATTAAATCCGGAAAATCTGCCGATGAAATAAAGGATAGTTGGAAAGAGGATGTGGAGAGGTTTAAGGAGCAGAGGAAGCCTTACCTTATTTATGATTTATAAATGATGAATTATGAATGAGAAGAAAGAGAATGTGATTTTAAGTAAAAGTTTCAGTTTTGCAATAAGAATTGTAAAGCTTTACCAATATTTAACCGAGCAAAAAAGAGAGTTTGTGATGAGCAAACAACTTTTAAGAAGCGGAACAGCAGTTGGAGCATTGGTTCGTGAAGCACAAAACGCCGAAAGTAAAGCCGATTTTATCCATAAATTAGGAATTGCACAAAAAGAATGTGATGAATGTATTTATTGGATTGAGCTACTTGAACACACGGAATATCTCTCTGAAAACGAGGCTGAAAGCATTAAAGATGATGCTATTGAACTTTTGAAAATGTTACGAAGCGCCATTATCACATCAAAGAAAAAATCATAACTTATAATTTATCACTCATAACTAAAAAACATGTCACCACTTGCAGTCATCATCACCATAGTAGCCTATTTTTTGGTGCTTTTTACCGTTTCTCACCTGGCAGGACGCAAAGCGGATAATGCCGGATTCTTCATCGGCAACCGCAGCTCGAAGTGGTATATGGTGGCTTTTGCAATGATTGGCTCCACCATTTCGGGTGTTACCTTTATGTCGGTGCCGGGCATGGTCGACCCGAAGGCATTTTCGTATATGCAGATGGTGCTCGGCTTTTTCGTGGGCCAACTGATTATTTCGTTTGTGCTGATTCCTGTTTTTTACCGGATGAAGCTGTTTTCCATTTACGAATACCTGGACGAGCGATTTGGAGTGAGTACTTACAAAACCGGCGCCTGGTTTTTCTTTATTTCCAAGGTGTTGGGCGCATCGGTGCGACTGTTTTTAGTTTGTCTTTTTCTGCAAATGATGGTTTTCGGACCGCTCAATATCCCCTTTATTTTCAATGTGGTAGCAACTGTGGCATTGGTTTGGCTTTATACGCGTCAGGGCGGAGTGAAAACGCTGATTTGGACCGATTCGCTCAAAACTTTCTGCCTGATTCTTTCCGTGGTTCTGACCATTTATTTTATTGTAAAAAACATGGGATTGGATTTCAGCGGAATGGTTTCAAGCATCCGCGGAAGCGACCTTTCACGCACTTTCTTTTTCGATAATCCGAAAGAGGGTACATATTTCTGGAAACAGTTTCTGGCAGGGATTTTCACCATGATAGCCACTACGGGACTTGATCAGGACTTTATGCAACGAAATCTCAGTTGCGAAAATCCGCGCGACTCGCAGAAAAACATCATTACCAGCGGGTTGGTGCAGTTGGTTATCAACCTGCTGTTTCTTATGCTCGGCGTACTGCTTTACCTGTTTATCGACAGCAAAGGCATTACACGCCCTGAAAAAAGCGACGAACTTTTCCCGATGGTAGCTACGCAGGGATATTTACCGCTGGCGGTGGGAATTCTATTTATTATCGGGCTGATTTCTTCTGCATATGCGGCAGCAGGCTCGGCACTCACAGCCCTGACAACGTCGTTTACGGTAGATATTCTGGGGATAAAAAATAAATCCGAAGCACAAATCCAAAAATCACGCAAAAACGTCCATATCGGAATGGCGGTGGTGATGGGATTGGTTATTTTTGTATTTAACTTATTGAATAACACGAGTGTAATTGATGCCGTTTACATACTGGCAAGTTACACCTACGGCCCGATTTTGGGAATGTTTGCCTTTGGGATTTTGATAAAACGCTCAGTAAGAGATAAATTTGTGCCGCATATCGCGGTTTTAGCACCGATAATCTGCTTTTTCCTGCAAAAATTGACAATAGCTGTGTGGGATTTCCACTTTGGATATGCGTTGATTATTGTAAATGCCTTGATTACGA
>CAZIRA010000047.1:0-3705 GCA_964541615.1 uncultured Paludibacter sp. | reverse complement strand
GCCCAGCTTCTCACTCCCGATGCCACTCAAAACATCGAGAATTATCTGAATTCGGAAGTGAGCAAGGAGATTTCGGTTGGGAAAATCCGCATTGACAGCACTAAAATTGCAGGAAATGAACTGCACCTTT
Organism: uncultured Paludibacter sp.; assembly: GCA_964541615.1. Taxonomy (GTDB): domain Bacteria; phylum Bacteroidota; class Bacteroidia; order Bacteroidales; family Paludibacteraceae; genus UPXZ01. Next base: position 3,575 of record CAZIRA010000047.1, on the reverse strand, counting down.
TCATTAACGGAAATTTTTCCAATTTTCCGTTCCGAAACCACAATGCAGCAAAATTCAATTTAGAAATTATTAAGTTATTAAACTTAGAATTAACCAAATATACACTGAAATTATTTGCAGGTCAAAAACCGGTTGAAGAACTGATTTTGCCTGAATTTACCACTAAAAGAGATAAAAACCGAAAAACTTTCAGCACCCATACCGAAATTCCGTTAATCACCAGATTATCTGCCCCTTACAAGCCTGAAAACGGACTACAAAACCGCCACATTGCGCTCTGGCAAAGCCACGGCTACTACTACGAGCAGAAACTCGCCCGCTGGGAATGGCAGCGCGCCCGAATTTTTCAAACCGTAGAAGACCTCTATACACAGAGTTACGTGCTGCCATACCTGGTACCAATGCTCGAAAATGCGGGTGCCTACGTGCTGATGCCGCGCGAACGCGACACGCAAACCGAAGAAATCATTGTGGACAACGACGAAGGAATTCATGATACATCCATTTATTCAGAAAAAAACGGAACCAAAAGTTGGTCAACAGGGAATGCACCCGGTTTTGCTCAGTTAAGAAAACAGTATGTTGATTTTGAAAATCCATTCGAAGACGGAACTTTCCGCCAAACAGAAACCAGTAAGAAAGGCACGAAAACCACCGCAGAATGGACACCTGACATTCCAAAAGCAGGAAAATACGCCGTTTATATTTCTTACCATACCCTGCCAAAAAGCACTGAGGATGCTTATTACACCGTTTTTCACCGGGGTGGAAAATCGGAATTCAGCATCAACCAGAAAATGGGAGGCGGCACGTGGATTTATCTCGGAACTTTCAGTTTTGAAAAAGGTAAAAGCGGTAAAGTGGTTTTGTCCAATATCTCATCCAAAGCCGGTCAGATACTCACTGCCGATGGTGTGAAATTCGGCGGAGGGATGGGAAATATTGCCCGCAAAGTTTCGGCAGACGGAGCTACCGAAAACGTGCCGAGTTCACGAAGCAACGAACCGCAGGCGAAAATCGAAAATCCAAAAATTGATTATCCGTACGAAACAAGCGGATATCCGCGCTACACGGAGGCTGCCCGCTACTGGATGCAATGGGCGGGCATTCCGGACAGCATTTACTCCGAAAGCAAGGGAAAAAACGACTACACCGACGACTACAAATGCCGCGGACTTTGGGTGAATTATCTGGCGGGCGGCTCGGCAGTCAATCCCCGGCAAAAAGGGCTGAACATCCCCGTGGATATGGCTTTCGCCTTTCACACCGATGCCGGAACGACCATGAACGACAGCATAATCGGTACACTGGGCATCTATTTTACCGGTACCGAAACCGGAAAATACCCGAACGGCGTATCCAGAAATGTTGCGCGCGAGCTCACCGACCGCGTTAATTCATTCATTGTAAGGGATATTCGGCAACTTTACGAGCCTCAATGGACCCGACGTGGCATGTGGGATCGCTCCTACTTCGAAGCCCGCTCTCCAAACGTGCCAACTATGTTGCTGGAACTACTTTCGCACCAAAATTTTGCCGACATGCGTTACGGGCTCGATCCGCGCTTCCGGTTTACGGTGAGCCGAGCCATTTACAAGGGAATTCTTCAGTTTATTGCTTCGCAAAATTACATGAATTACGTCGTTCAGCCACTTCCGGTGGATAATATGAGCTTGAGATTTACCGGGGGAAATGAAGTGGAATTAAGCTGGAAGCCTGTAGCAGACCCACTGGAACCTACAGCAAAAGCGGAACAATACATCGTTTATCAACGGATGGAAGGCGGTGATTTTGACAACGGCACGCTGGTGGAAAGCAACACATTCAAAACCACCATTCCGAACGATAAAACTGTAAGTTTCAAAGTTACAGCAGTGAATAAAGGCGGTGAGAGTTTCCCTTCGGAAATTCTTTCCATCGGAAAATCGTCTTACAATAAGGGTACTGTATTGATTGTCAATGGTTTTGACAGAATAAGTGCACCGGCAAATTTTGACGCACAGGGCGATAGCATTGCCGGATTTTTGGACGAACTGGATCACGGAGTGCCTTATCTCAATGATTTTAAATACATTGGGAAACAGAAAGAATTTCGCCGGAAAATTCCCTGGATGGACGACGATGCCTCAGGTTTTGGCGACAGCTACGCCAATTACGAAACGACTGTTATAGCCGGCAACACATTTGATTATCCGGCCGTTCACGGCGAAGCCATTTTGAAAGCGGGCTATTCGTTTGTTTCCTGCAGCGACGAAGCCGTTGAAAATCAAATGGTCCGATTATCGGATTACAAAATTATTGATTTGATTTTAGGAAAAGAATATCAGACCAGAATGGGTCCGGGCGGAATAAATCAGCTTCAATTTAAGACATTCAACACCAAAATACAGCAAGCAATTTCTGAATATTGCCAACAGGGCGGAAATATTTTTATTTCAGGAGCTTTCGTAGGCACCGACTTGTGGGACAACCGCTACACTGTTTCGATTGAAGAGGATAAGCAGTTCGCAATCAACATTTTGAAATACAAATGGCGGGCGGGACAAGCAACACGTATTGGCAATGTAAAAGCTGTAACTTCGTATTTTCCGATGTTTGTCGGCATTTATAATTTTTACAATGAATTAAATCCTGATAATTACGTAGTGGAAGCTCCCGATGCCATAGAGCCCGGATCGGAGGGCGCATATACCATTTTTCGCTATTCGGAAAATAACCTGAGCGCCGGCGTGGCATACAAGGGAAATTACAAATCGTGTGTGCTCGGATTCCCGTTTGAAAGTTTGAAAATTCAGATAGAAAGAGAAAAAATGATGAAAGGAGTACTGGAGTTTTTTGAAGCCCCCTAACCATCCCGAAAGGGGGAACAAGAAGTGCAAGTTAATAAATTCATAAAGAACATCAGGGATGTTCAATATTTTTAGTGAAAAATTAGACAAATTCACATCGTCCCCATATGGGGCGAATAATTTAAAGATTAATGAAAAAATATTGGATTTAAGCAATATTGATTTTGTCTTTTTTAAGTTGTAAAAAACAAAAAGAAGAACCTATTTTAGAGTTAATTGCTTATCGTTGGTCAATGTATGATGATTATTTGAAGTTAAGTAACGGAGAATGAGGTGACACAACTATTATATATATGCCATAAATGAATTATATGTACAAATATACAAAAATGGTGATTGTGTTGTTTCAAAATATCGCGATCCATATCAAAATGAACTTTATTCAAGTTTCAAAATACATACAGTTGTATTAAATCCTGAAATAAGACTTGTAAATAATACAAAAAGAGATACTGCAATGATTGAAAAAACTGAACCTGGATTTTATATTTACGATGGACCTTCAATAAGATTAATTGGGAACAGTAAAAATAAAGAAAATCATACAATAGGATATAATCTCACTGAATTTAGCAATTCTGATTTAGTTCGATTATACAATCATATCAATTCAAAATCGGACAGCATTGGTTCGAATGAAAAATTCATTCTTTCAAAAGAAAAACGAATGAAAGAAATTTACGATTTAGAAATTAATTTAATTCCCAAGCCAAGTAAAGCGAAAAT
>CAZIRA010000046.1:17083-18526 GCA_964541615.1 uncultured Paludibacter sp. | reverse complement strand
TTTGCAGGAAAATAAAAAAGTGCTGCATTCATCAGACTTTTAGAGTTTGAGATAATAATCGATTTATATTAGAATTGACGAAAATGACAAAAAAAGAAAGATACGATAAAGTTATCAACTGGTTTGAGGCAAACCACCCGATTGCTGAGACTGAATTGGAATATAAAGATCCTTACAGTCTGCTTGTGGCTGTGATTCTATCAGCTCAATGCACTGACAAACGAGTGAACATTGTCACACCTCCACTGATTGAGGCCTACCCTACTCCGGATGCAATGGCACAGGCAACACCGGAGGAAATTTTCGAATACATCAAATCCATCTCCTATCCCAACAACAAATCGAAACACCTCGTAGGGATGGCAAAAAAGCTGGTGGAGGAATTTGATGGAATCATGCCCAACAACGTGAATGACCTGCAAAAGCTTCCCGGCGTAGGACGAAAAACAGCCAATGTAATAGCTTCTGTCGTGTTTGATTTGCCTGCAATGGCGGTTGACACGCACGTATTCAGGGTTTCAGAGCGTATAGGACTCACCACGAACTCGAAAAATCCGCTTCAAACGGAGAAGGAGCTGGTGAAATATATTCCTGAAAAATTAATCCCAAAAGCACACCATTGGTTGATTCTTCACGGCCGCTATATTTGTGTGGCCCGCAAGCCGAAATGCGAAATCTGCGGGCTTACCGAATGGTGCAGTTGGTACAAAACGAAAATTGAAAAAGGCAAAAAGCAGGAATGATTTTTGAAAATTGATGATTTTCACGATACTTTATCTACAAAACAGGCTCCATTTTTCTCTATTCCTCATATTTTTTGTAACTTTGTGCTTTATTTTAAAAAAATGTCTATGCAGCCAAATATGATGAATCCCGCCATGCGCAATGGCCTTATTTTAGGAGTTTTATTCTCAACTAACTTTTTTCTCACCGTATCAGGCGTTCCCGCTTTGGCATTATTTTCTTACTTGGTCACAGGACTTATTATTTATTTTACACATCGGTATACTGTTCAGTTTCGTGATGTGGATTCCGGTGGATCCATCAGTTTCGGCAGAGCATACGGTTTCGTATTGTTGCAGTATATTTTCGCCACAATCATTTCTTCTTTTACAAAATATTTCTTCCTGAGATTTTCTAAATCAACCTTTTTGGAAGATATGTACAATCAAAATATGATCACTTTGGAGCAGTTTCTACCAACTGTAACCGGCGAAATGTATGATGCAATGGAAGTGCTGACAAATGCCCAAGGGTACACAATTATGGCAGCCTGGACCAATCTGCTCTTGGCACTGATCCTTGGTTTGATTATTGCGGCAATGGTAAAACGTGAAAAAAGTCCTTTTGATAAATAATTTGCAAAACACTCAAAATCAAAACATTGAATTTATACAGTTATATTTCTAATTTCTAATTTCTAATTTCTAATTTCTAATTTCT